>NZ_JAUBQQ010000005.1:0-183515 GCF_036701335.1 Microcoleus sp. Pol12B5
ATATTTTTGCCAACCTTCACAAGGATGCCATTATCTAGACTACATAGATGATATTTTTTGTCAATGCGTAAGTCCTAACATCATATGAAATTCTAATTAACTCATAATTTTGCCTGGAATATCATTCTACTATGTATTTGTGTAATTAATTCTGTCTAACTACTTAACCCTGTTGGGAATTTCTACAAATTGAGGTTCGGGCGTAATTTAAATCTGATTCTATTAAAAATGCGATGGTAAAAAACCAAGTTTATTGTGGAAGTGAATCAGCAGAAACTTTTATGAGTAAAAACACTCAGGATTTTATATGTCTACGCATAACCCTGTTGGGAATTCCTAAAAATTGAGGTTCGGGCGTAAGTTAAATCTGATTCTATTAAAACAATAGTCCGGACAGTTTTTATATGGCCCAATGGCTTATTCTCTAAGACTTCGCAGCCCCTGTGGATAATTAAATCAATGTCAGCTCCACCCCTGACTTACATTTAATTCGACTTTATTTATGATCCTTGCCCCGCGTAAGCGTGTAGTCTCGTTCCCAAAACTGTCCGGAGTAATGTTAAAAGTGCGATGGTAAAAAACCAAGTGTATTAGTGATCCGTAATGTGATTTACGATCGCCCTCAAGATGTCAAATGGGTTCTCTACTACTGCCAGAGTGACAAAACAGGGTTAATCTGACTAAAGCAAGAATTATGCACTTACCCTCCTCTGATTTGTCAGGGGCAACTCTACAATAAACTCAGTTCCTTCGCCAACCTGACTGACGCAACTCAGCTTGCCACCGTGAGCTTGAACAATTACCTGATAGCACACTGAAAGTCCTAAACCCGTACCTTTCCCCACGGGTTTAGTAGTAAAAAATGGGTCAAAAATCTTGTCTTGAATTTCTGCAGGAATGCCAGTTCCCGTGTCGCGGACAGAGATTGTTACCCAGTCCGGCTCGCTTTGCCAACTACGAATGGTTAATTCCCCCGGTTTGCTCGTTGACTGAAGCGCATCTAAAGCATTGTCAATCAAATTATAAAATACTTGGTTAATTTGACTCGCATGACATTGGACGGGCGGCAAACTGCCGTATTGCTTGTCTATTTTGATATGAGTTTTTAGCTTATTTTGCAGCATCAAGAAACTGCTTTCTAAACCTTCATTCAAATCTACTGGTTTTAATTCAGCGTGGTCTAAACGAGAAAAATTTCGCAGCGTCATCACGATTGAGCGAATCCTCCCGCTGCCTTCCCGCATTGAATTGAGCAGTTTACCAAAGTCTTCTCGAATGTAATCGAGTTCTAGTTCTTCATTGATTCTGACAATTGCTTCCGCTGCTTCCGGGCAGGCATTTCCGGCTTGTTCTAGAGCTTCTTTCAAGGCTTTAAAATATTCTTGAGCGTGAAACAAGTTAGCGTGGATGAAATTGTTGGCGTTGTTAATTTCATGAGCAATGCCCGCCACCATTTGCCCCAAACCTGACATTTTTTCGCTTTGAATCAATTGCTGCTGCGCCGATCGCAATTCTTCTAGTGCAGCCTGCAACTGCTGGGTTTGAGCTTGAGATTTTACCGCCGCATCTTGGACTTGGCTGTAAAGTTCTGCTTGCTGAATGGCGATCGCCATTTGGTTGGCTATCTGGGAGAGCAACTCCATTTCTTGCCGCTGCCAATTGCGGGTATCCCGGCACTCGTGAGCAATCAGCAAACCCCACAGCCTACCGGGAAACTTAGGATTATAGCTTCCGGCTGTGTCCGGGGTATTTTCTTCAGTTCTGGATGTAACAATCGGCACAATCAGATTAGCTTTAACCTGCAAACTATTTAAGAAATCGACATGACAAGGCTCTAAACCAGCATTAAAAATATCATTAATTGCTTTGACTCGCCCTTGCTGGTAAAGATCGGCGTAATCTCCCCGGAAACACTTATCAGCCCCCATATCTCCTAAAATTGAAGGCCAAGGAATCACCATATCTTCAACCACAACTTTTCCTTGCCAGTTGTCTTGAAACTGATAGATGATTACTCGATCGCACTGCAACATTTGGCGGACTTCTCTCACCGCTGTTTGTAAAATAGTTTCCAGATCGAGGGTACTGCGAATTTGGTTGCCGATCAGCCGTAGCAGCGATTCTCGTTCGGCTTGGCGCCTGGTTTTGCTATAGAGTTTGGCTTGATTGATCGCGATAGCCAATTGCGATCCAACCCCTTCTAAAAGCTGCCTTTCCCAATCAGTCCATTCCCGTTCGCGATCGCACTGATGCAAACCAATTATGCCATTCACTTCACCTTGATAGCGAGTAGCTACTGCCAGCATTGACTTAATCTCCAAAACTTCGGCAATTTTTCGGGTTTGTGGGTTCAATCCCGGAAAATCGAGAAACTTCGTCACTGCTAGGGAATCTTGTTGAGACACGACTGCAGCCAAATGCGGGTTGTCACTCATCGGTACTTTCATTCCCAGTTGGATCGGATAGTCTCCCGCGTTGTACTCTCCGCGCGTAACTAAAATTTTTTCTGTATTTGATTCTTTGACTAAAATGCTCACGCGACTGCACTGTAATGCTTGCCCCAGCAATCTGCAGGCCGATGTCAAAATTTCTTCTATGTCAAGTGTACTGCGAATTTCGTTATTAATTTGGTTCAGCAAGTTCGATAACTGAACTTGCTGCTGCATCTGCACTATTAGGGCTTTTTGTTGGTCTACTTCCGGCAGTGAAAGACTTTCTTCCT
This sequence comes from Microcoleus sp. Pol12B5, assembly GCF_036701335.1. NCBI lineage: Bacteria > Bacillati > Cyanobacteriota > Cyanophyceae > Oscillatoriales > Microcoleaceae > Microcoleus > Microcoleus sp. Pol12B5. Next base: position 2,723 of record NZ_JAUBQQ010000005.1, read on the forward strand.
GCCTCCAGTTTTCAGATTCAGGCAACCGCGAAGTTACTCTTTGCCAGGGGTTTTCGTGCTCTTGTATTTTTAAAGACATATTTACTCAGGAGTTGTACAGTATTTTGATTGAGTCTGGTTTTTTAAACCTATGCTTACCCCGCCAACAGCCCCATCGCAGCTACCAGGACTTTGGAATATCTTAAGACATTATAAAGGATGCCGCCTGAGCAAAGCAATTATTTGCTTTACAAATATTTATATTTAGCAAGTATGCCCTCTGCAGCCGACAATACTAATTGGCGCTTGGCATGGAACTTGGTCAGATGTCAAATAGAGTTAACCGCCCGTTTAAGCGAATAAAATTAATCTAAAATCTATCTTTAGTTCAATGTTTGCGCCGGAGCGATCAATATGGAAAATTCAATTCCCGACAATTTCCGTTCGCCAGCAAGCACCGACAACATTACTTCTGGATTGACAGGTAAAGCCCAGATTAAAATAGCTTTGGCGATCGGCAATTCCCGGCTGCACTGGGGATTATTTGTGGGCAAAACCCTGGAGAAAACATGGGATACACAGCATCTAAATACTGATGCGGTTTCCCGGCTCTCGGAGGAGGAAAAAGCCGAATATTTGGTGCAAATAGTAATGAGGTCGATCGAGGAAATATCTTCTCAAAATCTCCTTTGTCTTCCTGCTACTACCGCTTTTTCTAATCCTCGCACACTTTCTTTAGTGCCGCTGCCTCTAATTTTGGCTTCAGTAGTTACCCAGCAAACAGCAATTTGGCAGAGTTATCCTGATGTCCGAATTATTACTTTAGACCAGTTGCCGATCAGGGGACTCTATCCTACCCTGGGAATTGACAGAGCTTTGGCTGTACTGGGCGCTGGCAACCAATTGGGTTGGCCAGTTTTACTTATAGATGCTGGTACAGCTTTAACATTTACTGGGGCTGATGTCAATAGGTATTTAGTTGGGGGCGCAATCTTACCAGGCTTGGGTTTGCAGTTATCGTCGCTATCTAAAAAAACTTCTGCATTACCTTTAGTCAGTTTACCACAAAATCTGCCATACCGCTGGGCGAAAGACACTGATGGGGCAATTCAAAGCGGAGTTGTGTATGCGACGGTGGCAGGAGTTAGGGATTTTATTGAAGATTGGCGGTGTTTGTTTCCTTATAGCAAAATTGCGGTCACGGGGGGCGATCGCACTATGCTTTTAAAATACCTCACCGCAGCCTTTCCTGATACAGCCGCAGGCTTAATTGACGCACCAGAGGCTATTTTTTGGGGAATTAGCCTGTTAAATGTTGACTGTTGACTGTTGTCATTTTATCAATTCGCAATTCGCAATTCCCAATTCCCAATAATTACCAATTCCCAATTCACCTAGCAAACTCGCGAATATAGTTAGCCACAACATCCGGGACTTCCTGCGGCAAATTGCTTTCCCCCGGACTGACCAATTGCAGTTCGGCATTAGGAGCCAGAGCAGCATAGGATTGACAAAGAGACGAAGCTGCGGGAGTATCTTCAGAACCTTGCAACAGCAAAACAGGCACTTTCAGCAAAGACAAATTCTCATCAACTAATTCCGCTGTAATTTCCGCCCGCCGGCGCCCGAACAGCAACTGCACGGCAACAGGGGACTCCATCAACTGCTGTCTGAACTTTAGCAATCCGTCAATCTTTTTTTTGCTACCCAGCAACTTAGCAATTGGATAGATCGATCGTAGCAACCACAAAGCCAGCGGTGGTTGGCCCATTAGCCAGCTAGCCGTCTGCCACCGCCCCCGCCGGTTGCCAACCTTGACGCCTTCTGGGGCCAACAACACCAAACCCTGAACTCGATCGGGATATTTGATAGCGTAGCTGGTGGCCACCCAGCCGCCCACAGAGTGAGCGATTAAATAAACCTGTCGCAACTTCAAAGTATCGAGGTATTGGGCGAGACATTCTACTTCCAAGTCGATCGAATAATGAAGATTTGGGCGTTCTGAGTCGCCAAACCCCAGCAAATCCGGTGCGAAGCAGTGGTAGTAGGGGCTCAAATGTTCGATCGTCCTCAGCCACTGACTGCTGTCGTGCCAAGAACCGTGTAAAAATACTAAATTCGGGCCTTGACCGACTTCGTGCCAGAAGATTTGCCCTACAGAGAGTTTGACCCGAGAATTGCGTAGCGGTGAGTACATCCGGTTAAATATTTAGTAATAAAAAGATGATTAATTTAATGTTCAGAGTTTGTGAATAAAAGTAGGAAAACAGTGAAAATTAATTCCACATTTATATACAGAAAATTTTTGACGGCGAGGTAATTTCCGACTTTGATCACATTTGGATGCCCCGCCGATTTACGCCAAAGTTGTCAGGCCTTGAAAATAGTCCTGTAAGTGTTGGTTGTTATCGTGGCTGAGCGCGCCCTCCGGCAGCGATGCGGGCAAAAAAGCCTCAACCTCGCTGACTTCAAGCGTATCCTGAACTTGCATTTTTCCCTCTACCTCTGCTGCCACCACGATACAAATCGAGTGCAAGCGAGGGTCTCGATCTGCAGCCGAATAAACACCCACCAAGCGACGGATTTTAACTAAATCGAGTCCTGTTTCCTCCGCTAATTCCCGGCGCACAGTTGTGGGAATATCCTCTCCCCAATCCACCATACCTCCCGGCAGTGCCCAGCGACCGTTGTCGCGACGGCGAATTAACACAATTCGCCCGTCAGGCAAGACGGGAATCACCGCAGTACCAGTGACGGGATGTCGAAAAATCAGTCCCAGGACAGTTTGTACAATTTGCCACAATCGACGCATAAACTCAAAAGCTTGTTTAGGGGAAAGTAATTTCAGGTTTCTTAGCTGGCAGCTCAAAAGTCTTAATTTTTAATTTTTCATTCAGGCGAGAGGTCTGGCAAGTCTGCTAATATCTCGGCTGCGTGAGTTTCTGGTTTGACTTTCCGATAAACCTTTTCAATCCTACCATCAGGGTCGATCGCGAAGGTCGATCGAGTAATTCCCATAAATTCTTTTCCCATAAATTTTTTGAGCCCGTAACAGCCGTAGGCGGTAGCAACTTCGGCGTTTGAGTCGCACAGCAAGGGAAAAGGCAGTTGATATTTAGCTGCAAACTTGGCGTGGGCCCCCGCCCCGTCTGTACTGACGCCGAGGACTGCTATATTGCGCGACTGGTAGTCTGAGTAAATGTCGCGAAAGCCGCAAGCTTCTTTGGTACAGCCAGGGGTATTATCCCTAGGGTAAAAATAAAGTACAACTCGCCGCCCTCGAAAATCTGCAAGGCTGACGATATTGCCTTGCGCGTCGGGCAGGCTGAAGACAGGAGCTACGTCACCGGGATTTATAGTCGTCATTGGTCGTATTTGTCAAGAGTTTATAGAAATCTTCTGGAAGATAGACAACATTGCGTCCCGATCAAACCCAGATTCCCAGCGACTTGAATCCCCGTGTTCTTTTTTCTGGGTCTTGTACCGGGTGTGCTATGATCGTCATCGGTCTAAAATTGAGTATAACTAGCCAACGTAAAAACTTAACTGGATTAGTTGAGTGCGTAGTCACACCTAACGGTGTTGCGGTTTAGGAAAGCTAAATTTGAAGAAAACCTAACTACATAAAGAGAACTGATCGAGTACGGTAGGGCATACCGGAATTAACGCTTGGGGAGAAGACACCTATATTTTGGCTGGAGAAATCCTGTCGCCAGTAAGTGACTTCGCTGAACCAAGAATCTCAGTCACCAAGAGTGCACAGAGTGTCAAACTTAAGAATCCCTGGGCGTGAAAGCCCGGGGACTGTCAATGTTTATTAGTGAGGTCAGAATGGCTAAGCGCCGCAATCTCAAGAAAGAGAAGGCACAACGAAATCAAGCATACGCTCGCAAGTTTCGCAAGCGGAGAAATCAAGATATGTTCTCCAACAAGAGAAGACGATTTGACGGCGGTAACGGCGGTGGCATGGGCGCCATGAGCGGTGGCGGCAGAGACAAAGACATGGCTGCTGCTGAAGATTAATTGAGTCAGGCTATCTGCCGAACTTAGAACCAGAGTGGAAAACACGATCGTTCTAAGGAGAGATAGCCAGCCGGAATTTGTCGAATAATTCAACGATGTTTAGGCGATCCGATCGCGCGCAGCGATAAGTGATTTTCTCACTTGTTCAAACCCGGTACCCCCGTAACTATTGCGAGCCGCCACCACTTGCTGAGGTGCGATCGCGCTGTAAATGTCTGTCTCAAAAGCTGGGTGCAAGTCTTTCCACTCCTCAAGTGTCAAATCTTTGAGGAGTTTGCCCCCCGAAAGGCAAGTTTTGACGACTTTGCCGACAAGGTTGTAAGCTTCCCGGAAGGGAACGCCTTTGGCGGCCAAGTAGTCGGCTACGTCTGTAGCATTAGAAAAGTCTTCTGTAACGGCAGCGGCGAGGCGATCGCCATTAAAGGCGATGCCTTCCCGCAGCAAAATGGTCATTGCTTCCAAGCAACCTTGTACCGTTTTGACGGTATCAAACAAAGCCTCTTTATCTTCTTGCAAATCTTTGTTGTAGGCCAAAGGAAGTCCCTTCACTACTACCAACAAGGCTTGCAAGTTACCGAACACCCGCCCCGCTTTGCCTCGCACCAACTCCGGCACGTCGGGATTTTTTTTCTGGGGCATGATGCTAGAACCAGTAGCGCAGCTATCTTTGAGCGTAATAAATCCAAATTCGTGAGAAGACCACAAAATCATTTCTTCTGACAAGCGGCTCAGGTGTACCAGAATCAAGCTGGCGGCAGCGAGAAATTCGATCGCAAAATCTCGATCGCTCACTCCATCTAAGCTATTAGCATAAACCTTGTCAAATTGCAAGAGTTCTGCAGTATAATGTCGGTCGATCGGGAAAGTCGTCCCCGCCAACGCGCCACAACCCAAAGGCGAAACATTGACCCGCTTGCAGACATCGCCGAGACGTTCCCAATCGCGATCGGTCATTTCAAAATAAGCTAAAAGGAAATGAGCCAAACTGATCGGCTGAGCGCGCTGCAAATGAGTGTAACCGGGAATTAAAGTTTCCACGTTACGATCGGCAAGATCGAGCAAAACCCCTTGAAATTCCCGTAATTGCTCGCGAATTTCTGCGATGCGATCGCGCAAATACAAGCGAGTATCAGTGCCGGCTTGATCGTTGCGCGATCGGGCAGTGTGCAACTTTTTCCCAGCATCTCCCACGATATCCGTCAGCCGCTTCTCTACAGCGAAGTGAACGTCTTCTGCATCAACTCCGGGAACAAAAAGTCCTTGGCGGTATTCGCGGCGAATCTGTTCCAAACCATTAACTAACTGTTCGCCTTCTGCTGCGGAAATAATCCCGGTTTTGGCCAGCATTTTAGCGTGAGCGACAGAACCAGTCAAGTCATACTCAATCAATTCAATATCGAAGCCAATACTAGCATTGAATCGGGCGATCACCGGGTGCAGCGCCGATTCAAATCTTTGACTCCAAGTTTTTTGTTGTGTTGTCATTGCTCAAGCTAAAACTAGATTGTATCTCTCTTGCAGAAGTCTATAAAAACCGATTTGTAGCAAAGACTAAAGTCCTTCCTCCGGTTTGTAGTCTGGACTTTAGTCATCCCTTCCCAATTCACCAAGAAAAAACTCACGTCCTGACTAACAACTTTTTATACATCTTTTTACCAGAAAAAACTGAAGTCTGGACTACAAAATTGTGAAACTTTTGCTGCATCCGAAAGAACTGAGGTTGGGGCGACAAACCTTTTAAATCTGTTACCGATACCTTCTTCGACAAGAATTTTAACGAAAAATCCCTTTAAAGAACCAGCCCACAAAAATACCTATAAAAAAAGCTCCTATTTGACCAGTCGAAACAAAATTGTTCCAAGCTTTCTGGAAATTCGTAAAAATTTCGTAACTTTGACCCAAAAGCACCGGCGAACTCAAATGAGATTTCAAAACTACCATGTGAGCAGCATCGTGCCAATTAATCGAGTTGATTAATCCAGCAGTAATTTCCGGCATTAAATTAACTATCATGGTGATTTTCTCCTGCTAAAGGTGTTACCCTGAGTACAACCAGTGTCATGTCATCTTCGTTACGATTGCCGATGCCGATAAACTGGTGAACGCGATCGAACAAATAATCCAAAATTTCTTCAGACTGCTGATAATTTTGACAGGCCCACTGAAAAGCCGAGGTCAAGTTATCCTCATCAAACCGATCGCCCCTTTGATTAGAAGCATCGGTAAATCCGTCTGTGTAATAAATAATAGTATCTCCTGGCTGCAATTGAATGTGGGCTTCTTGGTAAAGCGAATCAGCATCCAGCCCAATTAACATTCCCTCCAAAGTATCAAGCTGAAGAATCGAATTAGTGGCAGCTTGCCACAGCAAAGGCGGGTGGTGAGCAGCATTGCTGTAAGACAAAACGCGAGTTTTCGGGTCATACTCCGAATAAAACAGAGTCACAAAACGGTGGGAATTTTCCAAATCCGCGTGCATAACCCGGTTTAAATGTTGCAAAATTCTCGACGGCGAGTGGCGGTTCAAAACCTCCGCCCGCAGCATACCCCGTGTCATCGTCATCAACAGGCCAGCCGGTACTCCTTTGCCCATCACGTCGCCGATCACAATGCTCCAGCGGCCCTTGTCGATTTTGGACTTGAGATTTTTAATTAGGGATGGGGGGTGTTCCCCCTCATCTTCCTTGCCGATCGGGTCATAGTCAGCGGGAATAAAATCATAATAATCTCCGCCGACTCTGCTCGCAGTTTGGCAGCGGGCGGCCACGTCAAGGCCCGGAATTTTCGGACAACTACGGGGTTGCAGCCGCAATTGAATTTCCGCCCCGATTTCTAACTCTCTGTCTAAGCGGTCTTTTTCCGCCAACTTAACAGTAAGTTCGTCTTTGCAAATAGCCACAGCGGTTTGATCCGCCACCAACCGAACTAATTTCTGTCTGCTGGGAGTCCAGAGATATTGCGGATCACTGCTAAAAACATACAGCCGTCCGCGTTCCAAATTGTTGACTAAAATTGGCGCCCCAAACAAATGAACATCCGGGCCCAAATAACGACCGACTTGCAGGTCTAGACTAGAAGTTTGCCCAGAGGTTTCCGAAAACGATGCAGCAGTAGCACCCACACCTGCTGTAGCTTGTCTGGTGGCTATTTCCAGCGCTTTTCGCATATCTTGGCACTGCCGTCCTTCCTGACAATGCAACTGCTGGAACCTGACTTGACCGTTGGGTTTGAAAAGCACTAAAGCTCCCCCGTCGGCGTCCGTAACGCGAGTCGCCACCAAAGGCACCAACTCCAAAAATTGGTTGAGATTGTTAAAACTTCGCAGGGCAAATCCCAGCGAGCCCAACATATCTTGAACGTTGTGTTGATATCGGTGCAAACGCGCCACCAGTTCTTTGAGGGCAAATACTGGCGTCGCGTCGGTGGAATTGCGACCCGAAGGGCGGTCAGCAGGTTGAGGTGAGGGGCGAGGCAAAGGCACAGCAGTCATTGTAAATGTGTGATTTTCGATCTTAGACGGAGTAATGATTGAGGACTTACGGGCCACTTGAACAGAAACCCGTTTTTTTTTCGAGCAAGTAGTTTAGTTTGATCGAGTAAGTTGGGCACTAGGACATGAGTATAAACTTAAGTCTAAAATTCTTAAGAAATCTGGTTTATAGCTGAGTCTAGATACCCCTAAATCCACGCCGCTTGCTTTATTTGGGTGGCCCCAAGACCGCAGCGGCTTCCCTTAAGCAGGGGGACTTTAACCATTTGCTGTCGCCCTTCTTAAGGGTAGGGCCAGGCAGGGCTGTTTCGGGGCAACTACGGGGGGATTGCCCCTACGGAAAACCAAGGTTTTGTAGGGCGGTGCCCCTGTGTCCGCCCAGCCTATAAACGAGTCGGGGTTTCAGATATCGGGGCAGCCACGGGGGGCAGCCACTACAAGAGAATGAAACAGCCCTGGAGGGCCAGGGGTATCGGGAAGATTGTGCAATCAGACAGCAGACTGATACTCAATTTGAGCTTAATTTGACACGCTACTGGCACTTTGAATCCAAACCAGCAAGAACAGGGGAAAGTATTGTTTCTAGGTATTTAGTTTTCACTCGCCGCCCGTGGTGGCGCAAGTCCTGCGATGGTAGTTTGAGGTTAAGGATTTGAGATTTTGAACCTCTGTACCCGCCTCCAACAATCGGGACGACCACAGATACCTGATCAATCTAAAATCTAAAATCTAAAATCTAAAATCGAGTAGGGCTTCCACAAATTCGTAACTAGAAAACGGGCGCAAGTCTTCGATGCTTTCCCCGACTCCAATAAAGCGGATGGGCAGACCAAGCTGCTGCACTACTGCTAGGGCAACACCACCTTTAGCAGAACCGTCGAGTTTTGTCAATACTACTCCACTTAATTTTGCCGATTCTGCGAACACTTCTGCCTGTCGCAAACCATTTTGACCCAGTGTGGCATCCAAGACCAGTAGAGATTCTACGGTAGCGCCTGGGGCTTTCTTGTCTACAATGCGACGGATTTTACTTAATTCGTCCATCAGATTTTTTTTGTTTTGCAGGCGGCCTGCGGTGTCTACGATCAGCAGTTCTGTGCCGCGGGCGCTGGCGGCGGCGATCGCATCAAATACGACAGCAGCCGGATCGGTATTTTTCCCTGGGTTGGCAATAATTTCGACGCCGCTGCGGGAACCCCAAACTTTAACCTGTTCGACGGCGGCGGCGCGGAAAGTGTCGGCGGCGGCTATTAGGGTTTTGTAGCCTGATTTTTGGGCAATATGGGCAAGTTTGCCGATCGTCGTAGTTTTGCCCGCACCGTTGACTCCTACGATTAGCCAGATATTAAAAGTGTCTTTTTCCGGGGCAAATGTCAGGCTGTAGGCGGGATTACCGGCGGCGGTTTCGGCACAGGGAGCGTCCAGAATATCGCGCAGAATCGTTTTCAGGTAGGCTAGAGCCTGTTCTGGCGGCAGCACTTCTTGTGTGAGTCTTTCTTGGAGGCGACTGATAATGATGTCGGTGGCTGCGACTCCGACATCGGCTTGCAGGAGCAAAGTCTCAATTTCGGCTACTGCGTCTTGGTTGAGCGGGCCTTGACCGACGATCGCCTTTAGTCGATTAATTAAGCTGCGACGAGTTCTTTCTAAGCCTTTCCGCAGTTTTTGCAGCCAAGTGATTTCTTCGACAGATACTTGGTCTGGTCGGCGGCCTTGACTGGCTAAGATTTCAGAAGACCACAGGAAGCCTTCGTCAAAGGCGAAACCGGGAATTTCTTCGATAATTGCGGCTCTCTCGGCGGCGGCTGCAATTACGTCTGGTTCTTCAATGGCGGTTTCTTTGAGGCGTTCGATGCGCTCCATGCGATCGGCCTGAGCTCTGGCCCAAAAGGGCAAGGCTTCGGCTGCTTCGCCGTCGGATGCGAGTGATTCGGTTTCTACAACCTCGGTTGCAGGTTCGGCAATTTCTATATTTTCTGCTGTAACTTCTAATTGTTGAGCTATCGGTGCAATGTCGATCGCCCCGGCTGTGGGTTGCAGGGTTTCTGCAATTTCTGCAGGCGTTGCTGCATCGAGTTCCGAAACCTCGGTTGCTTCAACTGTTGCTGGTGCTGCAACTTCTGGAACTTCTGCAACAGTTGGTGCTGTGGGTGCTGGTTCAAGTTCGATCGTCTCTGTTGCTTCAATAATCGCCGGTTCTGCAACTTCTGCAACTGTCGCGATTTCTGCTTCGGCTGCTGGAACATCGGGCGCTGCTGTCTCGGAAACTTCTGTTTCGGGTTTTTGCTGTTTTTGAATATTTTTGTAAGCAGCTTTTGCCCAATTAAGATAATCTTCGGCTACAGCAGGAGAAGCTTGCTCTGTTGTATCTGTTTGAGGCTCAACCGGTGCGGATTTTGCCGACTCATCTTGCGGCTGTTCGGGTGTTGCCTCTGTTTCAGAAGATTTGTTTTCGCTGTACTGGCGACGAAACCAATTAAATACCATAGGAAATTGGGAATATAGTTATTAGTCCTTAGTTTAGAGCGGATTGCGGATTGCGGATTGCGGATTGCTAATGACTCTGGGTACGGTTCGCGCCCCGGCCGCACCCTCCGGGTAAGGTGTCCACCAAGCACCCGGAGGACTGATGACTAAGGACTAGGGACTAACAACTTCTGCATTGATTTTATCGACTACTCGGCGAAGGACTCCGTTGATGAAGCGATGTCCTTCGTCGCCGCTGTAGCGTTTTGCCAGTTGGACGGCTTCGTTGACGCTGACTTGTTCGGGTAAGCCGAGATATAGCATTTCGGCGATCGCGATTCTCATGATATCTCGATCGATCCGGGGCAACCGTTCTATTTGCCAGTCTACAAGGGATTCCGAGAGCAATTCATCAATTTGAACACGGTTGGCGCTGACTTTCGTCAGAATTTGCAAAGCATAGGTGCGGACATCTTGCTGGTTGGCTAGCTGGATTAGTTCTGGAAACTCCATTGCTGAACCGAGACGGTTGATTGCGGTTTGGGTGAGTTCGACTGCTTCCCGTACCATTGTTCTAGCACTTTGTATATCGGAGGCGCGGATTTCGCTGGCAAGCAGTTTGTCGCTACTCCGCTGCACTTCGGATGCTGCTGCTTCTAGGGATTCTTGAACTTCTGCTGTCAGGGTACGGATGGCGGCGAGGAGAACATCTTGCAGTTTCTTGGCTTCTAAGATTTCTGGATTCGTCGGCAGTTGGCTGATGCCGAGGAGGGCGAGTTCGCGTGCTGTTTCGCGGGCTTTTTTCATAGTTTTTAGATAGGAATTGAGAATTTAGGAATTTGGGAATTTTTGAGATTGCTAGGCGCTGGTTCAGAGCATAGACTTGGACTTTAGCAGAAAAACTCGTAAAAAACCCGCCCTGAGTCACGATTGTTTCTGGGTAGGTTTTGGAGAGATATTATCTGTTATGGGGAAAGTAAAGTTTAGAGTTTCAAACCCGCTAAACCGCGAGTATCTGAGTTTTGCTTTTACAGGAGTGCGAGCGGGACGCCCGCTATATATATATGTAGCGGGCGTCCCGCTCGCACTCCTAAAAAACGCTTTTTACTCTCATTGAGATGCTCTCTAAACCTGACCTACAGATTGATGTCTTCGTTTAGTCTTCTTCGACTGGAACAGCCTGGTATCTTGATTCGGATACCAAGGGTTCGAGTGTTTTGCCCTTAATATTTTCGGGGGTTACTGCAATTGAGTTGTTGGGGTTCACGATGCCGCCGGAGATGATGACTTTAAAGGCATCTTCGATCGACATAGACAAATTGACTAAATCTGCCTCCGGGACTATAGCGTACCATCCGGTGGTGGGGTTGGGAGTGGTGGGGATGAAAATGCCGATTGGGGTTTCACCGGAAAGGTGAGGCGGGATGTCGTTACTCTCGATCGTACCCGTCACAAATGCTAAAGTCCAGATTCCCCGCCGGGGATATTCCACTAACACCACGCGGCGAAATTTGTCGTTTGATTTGAGGAGGGTTCCCAGCAGTTGTTTGAGGGTTTTGTAAACCGAACCGGCTAGGGGAATTGCCTGCAACACCCGTTCGCCAAAATCTAGCAGCCACTTGCCGAAAATGTTGCGGGCCATTAAACCGATGACTAAGATGCTCAGCAGGGGTACAGCCAGCCCTACTAAAAGATTTAGCAGATTCACCAAAATCGGGTGGAGTCCGTCAAAAGGGTTGATCTGCTTGGGAATTTTGGTGAGAAAATTGATCACCCAACTGGCGACGGTTATTGTCAGCCAGATGGTGGTAGCTAAGGGTATCACTACCAATAGTCCTGCGATCAGGTCGTTTTTTAAGTCTTGTTTGATGCGTTGGAGCACGGCGGGTCAAATCTCCTCGTAACTGGTTGCCAATAACCTGAATAAAGCTGAGACTAAAGCAACTGCACGGGCTTTACTGGATGTCACCATAGACGATCGTCTTCAATTCTGCTAAACCCTACCCTTTCTGAGGGGGAAGAGTTAGGGATCGCCGGTGCTGTACCTTTATTTTAAAGAATTATTGCAAGTTGGCGCTTGATTTTAATATATGCGGGCTGTGCAGCAGCTCACCGTATTGTATATTTTAAGACATTTTGGGTCGGTTTAATCAATAAGCCGATCAGTCAGAGACAGCCTGGGAGTCGCAGTGTAGCGAGTCCCGATCAAATTTTCTGTGATTTGCATAGGAAATTAATTGGTCGATCGAGCTTTCTCAGATTTTCGGCTGGGTGGCACTTTGTTGTACCGAATTCAGGGGAACCTCTGCAGGTTGACTACAGCGTCTCTGCCAAAATCTATCTTTGGATCGATGCAGTATAACTATATCTTAGTATAAAAGCGGTGATTTTTGATGGGCGACAGCGATAAACAAAACAACAGTTACCTACCATGCAACAGTTGCATGGTAGGCAAATCCGGCAAAAAGTAAAGCAGACAGACCAGCAACTTTGACTTTTTTGACAGGATTGATCGATATTCAGGAAATAAGGGCAGAATTCAACCGAATTCGAGCTTGAGAGGAGCGGCAAAGCAATATAGAATTAACTTGGGCATCACTACAAAAAAATAATCTGCCAAACGAGGTAGCAGTAGTTAGTAGCAAGCGAGATAAATTACTACATAGCTAGTTGTTTCTAGCCAGAAGTGCGACACTATTTGTTTAACAGGGTATAGCTAAACTGCTGCATAGAAGCAAGACTCCAGCGATGCCGATTTCTTGGAAGCCGAGGAAAGTTAAGGAAAAACAAGCGTACTAGCCGCTCAAGTCAGAGCGGGGATTTACCTCGCTGCAAGCAGCAATAGACTTGATTAGAAGCTAGGATTGAGATATGAATGCTCAACTCATGAAACCAATTGATTTTTACATTTTTTTATGCCATTAAAAACGCAAGACTTTTTTGGGCTTCACTGAACCAGCCGCAGCCCAATCAAATTTTGTGTCCGCTAATTAATATTTAAGTAAAAGGAATTTTTGTGAAAACGCTCAGTATCCTCTTAGTAGAAGACAGCCCCCTAGATGCCGAACTGATTGAGGCATATCTAATGGATGGCGGACTCCAATTTTCTCTGGTGTGTGTGGAAACTCGAGAAGACTTTGCCACGGCACTGGAAAAACAACGTTTTGACATTATTTTGGCAGATTATATGCTGCCTTGTTTTAACGGGATAGCTGCGCTGGAAATTGCCCACACTACTTGTCCGGGAGTGCCGTTTATTTTTGTTTCGGCTACTTTGGGTGAGGAAGTGGCGATTGAAACTTTGAAAAGCGGCGCTACTGATTATGTTCTCAAACGCCGTTTGATACGGCTGGTGCCGTCGATTGAGCGGGCCCTGCGGGAAGTTCAAGAACGGAACGAGCGCAAGCAAGCCGAAGCACAGCAGCAGGAGAGCGAAGCTCGATTTCGGATCATGGCAGATACCGCGCCGGTGATGATTTGGATGTCGGGCACTGACCAACTTGGCGATTACTTTAACAAAGTTTGGCTGGAGTTTACCGGTAGAACTTTAGCGCAAGAAATGGGCACGGGTTGGATGGAAAACTTGCACCCTGATGACTTGCCAGAATGTCTGGATATTTACCAAAAAGCCTTCCACGCTGGCAGCGAGTACCGGCTCGAATGCCGACTGAGACGCTATGACGGGGAATACCGCTGGGTTTTGGGTACAGGCGTACCCCGGTACAGACCCGATCGCACTTTTGCAGGTTACATCGGTTCTTACATCGATATTAGCGATCGAAAACAGGCAGAACAAGAACGCGCTGCCGCTTTGTCCCGCGAACAAGCAGCGAGGTTGCAAGCAGAAGAAACAGCTAAAGCGCTGCAATCGGCAAACGATAAAATTACTAACATTCTCGAAAGCATTACCGATGCTTTTATCGCTGTTGATTTAAATTGGAACTATACCTATCTCAACCACCAAGCTATTGAGCTGTTAGGCAGACCCCAAGCAGAACTGATTGGTAAAAAAATGTGGGATATATTTCCCTGGGCTGTGGATTTACAGTTTTACAAAATGGCGACCAAAGCATTAGCAGAAAAGGTAACGGTCGAGTATGAAGAATTCGTACCGTTATGGAATAAGTGGTTGAAGATGCGTTTTTATCCTTCTGATTCTGGTTTGTCGGGTTACATCCAAGACGTTACCGATCGTAAGCAAACAGAAGCTGCACTCCAAGCGAGCGAAGAAAAGCTGAGAATGTTAGCCGAAGCTAACTTGATAGGAATTATCTTCGGGGATGTTAACGGCGGTATCATCGAGGCCAACGATGAATTTTTGCGGATAGTTGGTTACACGCGGGAACAGTTGCAGCGCGGTGAATTAAACTCGATTGACATCACGCCGCCGGAGTACCAGTCTCTCGACAAGAAGGGGATGGCAGAGGCACAAGCAACGGGGGCTTGCACTCCCTACGAAAAGGAATTTTGGAGGAGAGACGGTAGCCGGATTCCGGTGTTGATCGGATATGTTTTGCTGGCGCAAAAGCGGCAAGAATCTGTGGGTTTTATTCTCGATTTAACGGTTGGCAAGCAGTTGGAAAGAGAACTGCACGATCGAGCCGAGGAATTGGCGCGGGCGAACCGGATTAAAGACGAGTTTCTAGGAACTTTGTCCCACGAATTGCGGACGCCGCTGAATGCGATGCTGGGATGGGCACAACTGCTGCGAAACCGCAAGTTTGACGAAAAAACGACTGTTCGGGCTCTGGAAACGATCGACCGCAATACACGAGCGCTGGCAACTCTGATCGAGGATTTACTGGACGTGTCACAGATTATTACCGGGAAACTGTCGCTGAATTTGCGGTGGGTGGATGTGATTTCGACTGTTGAGGCTGCGATCGATACTCTCGCGCCCGCGATTGCCGCCAAAAATATTGAAATTGTGACGGATTTCGACCCAACGGCAGGACGGATTTTTGCCGATTCCGGTCGCTTGCAGCAGGTAGCGTGGAATTTGCTGTCGAATGCGATTAAGTTTACTCCCGATGGCGGACAGGTGAGGGTGGCGGTGCGAAAGATGGAGAGGACTTTTGCCAGTGACGAATCCGCTTGCTGTAAAAATTTGTCGCACGCTAGTGTCGAAATTGAGGTTAGTGACACGGGACAAGGGATTTCAGAAGAGTTTTTGCCGCACGTTTTCGAGCGGTTCAGCCAAGCTGACAGCTCTACAAGGCGATCGTACAACGGATTGGGTTTGGGCTTGGCCCTAGTGCGGCATTTTGTGGAAATGCACGGAGGGACGGTGCAAGCCGAATCTGCCGGGAAGGGAGAAGGCTCGAGGTTTTTAGTGAGATTGCCAATTCAACAGCTTCATTGCGACGGCGGATTTTCTGTTGCCCCACTCGGTGAGGTTGCGATTCCTCAAAGCAAGGCGCGAGCCCCTGTAAAGGAGTCTTTTGTCAGCACCAATCTTTCTGGAGTGCGGGTATTGGTGGTCGATATTGACGCGGATTCCCTGGATTTTGCGTGTACAGTGCTCGAAGATTGCGGGGCCCAGGTGGAGACTGCTAACTCTGGAATGGCTGCCATGGAGGCGATTGAAAGGCTGAATCCGGATGTGTTGGCGATCGATATCGGGATACAGGCCCTTGACGGAGAGGCTCTGCTGCGGCAAGTGCGATCGCGGATGGTGGACAGGGAAATTCCGGCGTTGGCGTTCACGGCGGTTGGTAGGGTAGAGGAACGAATACGGGCACTGCAGCAAGGTTTTCAAATTTACGTGCCCAAGCCGATCGAGCCTGCTGAGTTGGTGGCGGTGGTGGCAAGTTTGGCGGCGCGCTCAAAGATTTTAGATTTTAGATTTTAGATTGACTCCGCGATGACGGATGTCGTAACTACAAATCATTTTTCTTGCATTCGAGCGATCGGAAAATTCGGCAGAACAACGTTTTTCTTGGTAGGAATCAGAACTCTAGCTAACTTGTCAAGCCCCAACAGTTATAAATTTAATTAGCCTCAAAGTTGGTAATTTTTGATACTGATAGCAGTTTCTAAAAGGAATGCAACTGTAGAAAAGTTCCCAACCCTGATCATCATCAGTAGTCCGACTTCTAAAATCTAAAATCTAAAATTTAAAATCTAAAATCTAAAACTGTATGAGTTGCAGGGACGATCGTCCTTAACTGTATCTCCTCAAATATCAAGTTCAGTAAATACGTGCTTCAATTGAAAAAAGTCATGTCGGGGTCAATGCTTCTCGCACTCCTCTATTTCCCGCCCTACAAGGATTGTGTGTCGCTCTTGGATTTTTCTGGGCCCTGGTTTCAACTATCGACTAGATACCAGTTGCACCCGACCGGCATCCATTTCATCCATTAATAACTCTAAAGCCTCATAATCAATATCCGAGATGTAGCCCAAACGGGTGAGCTCGTAGTTGATTTCGTTTTCAATGTCAGGCGTTAACTGCTTAATGTAGAGGGCTTTTTCTACAAGATGACGAATAGCATAGGTTGCTTGCATAGTAGCTCGGAGAACTCCGTACAATTTCATTATTATCTGAACAGTCGATCACGCGCGTGATCTAAATCAGAACTAACAAGTGATTTCAATTACATTATTCACTTTTATCTAACAGCCAGGGGACAGTCGATCGCATTTTTTAGAATTCTCAAGACTAAACCCGCCCGCATAAATAAAAAATAGTATAGTAGCTTACGTTTCCTTCGCAAATCTTGCACAAAATTTTATAAAAAAGAGTCAATAAATAAAGATTCAGTAAAATTACTGAAAACAACTGGTCGATTTCGCTCAGAGCAAGTTAGGCTCAGAGTAATCAAGTAGGTTTAGGCTTACATCTGTCCAGCACAGTAGTTGAAAGTACGTAGCAACCATAGGTTTGACATATGCAGACACTTCTTGCCCATAAACCAATTACGGTGATTCGACCCCTAGACCACCTGAATGCAGCCACCTGCGGAGAATTCGGACGGCAACTCATGACAGCAATTGCAGCCCCCGGGGTTGTAGCGGTACTCGTAGATTTGGGCGCAGTAAAATTTATTGACAGTGCCGGTTTGATGGCATTGGTTTCGGGCCTGAAGCAGGCGAAAAAAATGGGGCGCAGGTTTAGTCTTTGCTCAGTATCCCCCGGGATTAAGATGATTCTGGAACTCAGCCAACTCGATCGAGTTTTTGAGATATTTGAAAATGTCGATAGCTTTGATGCCCAAAACTCCTGCGTAAAACAACACTGATAGAACCTCCTCATCGACGCTAACAGGCAACAAAACACAGCAAATTCGGTTAAATGCCCGAAAAGACAGACTACTGTCGTTGGCGTGTTGGCAGATTTTAAGGTAGGCTGCTTAAGAGTCGCAAATATTTAGCGAGTCGAGCCGTGGCAGTAAAAGTCGAAGAATTACTTACAGCAGACATTAATCAGCCTGCTCGTTATCTGGGAAACGAATTGGGATCTACGCACAAGCCTTGGGACGGGGCGTTGGTGCGCTGGGTTCTCACTTACCCAGAAGTTTATGAAGTTGGTGCTTCCAATCTGGGGCACATCATCCTTTACAACATTTTGAACGCAGGGCCGAGACAGTTGTGCGATCGAGCTTATTTGCCCGCACCAGATTTGGCAGCAAAACTGCGATCGACCAAAACTCCGCTGTTTGCCGTAGAATCGAGGCGATCGCTCACAGAATTTGATATTCTGGGCTTCAGCCTCAGCTACGAACTCGGAGCCACAAACATTCTGGAAATGCTCGATTTAGCCGGCATTCCCCTAACTTGGCAAGAAAGAGCAACAAATTCCCAAAACGGTGTTGAAATTCCGCTGATTTTTGCTGGCGGGCAAACGGCAACTTCCAACCCAGAACCCTACGCAGACTTTTTTGACTTCATCGCTTTGGGTGATGGAGAAGAGTTGCTGCCAGAAATTGGCTTGATTTTGGCAGAAGGCAAAACAAATAATTTGAGCCGAGAAGCATTGCTGCTGGATTTAGCGCAAATTCCAGGCGTCTACGTCCCGCAATTCTACGATATGGCGGCCGACGGTTCTGTTCATCCCAACCGCCCGCAAGTTCCAGAACGAATTCTGCGCCGCGTGGCAACTCCCATACCAGCTTATTCGATCGGCCTGGTTCCCTACGTCCAGACAGTACACGACAGATTGACAGTAGAAATCCGCCGGGGATGCACCCGCGGCTGTCGCTTCTGTCAGCCGGGAATGCTGACTCGCCCCGCGCGCGATGTCGAACCGCAGCAAGTCGTAGAGGCGATCGAACAGGGGATGCAAGCCACCGGGCACAGCGAGTTTTCCCTGCTTTCCCTGAGTTGTTCCGATTATCTGGCACTCCCAGCAGTTGGGATGGAAATCAAAAATCGCCTGAAAGATAAAAATATTTCTCTGTCTCTACCCAGCCAGCGGGTTGACAGATTTGACGATAATATTGCCGACATTCTCGGCGGTACGCGACAAGGCGGTTTGACTTTTGCCCCAGAAGCTGGTACTCAGCGAATGCGCGACATCGTTAACAAAGGTTTGACCAACGAAGAATTGCTTCGGGGTGTCAAAACTGCGGTCGATCGCGGCTGGGATAAAATCAAGCTGTATTTTATGATCGGTTTGCCCGGAGAAACAGATTTTGATGTTCTCGGCATCGCCGAAACAGTCCGCTGGCTGCACAGGGAATGCAGGATCGATGGCAGGCGGGGACTCACTTTTAACTTGACAATTTCTAATTTTACGCCTAAGCCTCACACTCCTTTTCAGTGGCACTCGGTTTCTACTGCTGAGTTTTCCCGCAAGCAAAAACTCCTGAAGGAAGAGTTTCGGGGAATGCGGGGCGTCAAGGTGAATTACACTGATGTGCGGATTTCGGCAATGGAGGATTTTGTCGGACGGGGCGATCGACGTTTGGCTGCTGTAGTCCGCCGCGCTTGGGAACTTGGCGCGGGTATGGATGCGTGGTGGGAAAGCTTGGATAAGGCATATAAAGCTTGGACTCAGGCGATCGATGAGTCGGGCCTTACCTGGAAATACCGCCAAGTCGAAAGCGGCGAGTGGAATCTTTTTGATAAGGATGAGGAGAAGGAAGAAGGAAGTTCGGCAACGGATTCTCTAACGGATGTAACGGATGTCAGTCCGATGTCTGTCGGAAGAAGGGAGAAGGAAGAAGGAAGAGAAATCAAGGAAGATTTTTCCAATTCTCCCCCTCTCCCCCTCTCCCCCTCCCCCTCTCTATCTCTCGATCAGGCCCTGCCTTGGGATCATTTAGATACGGGGATCGACAAAAACTGGCTGAAAATTGATTTGCAAAAGGCTTTAGAAGCAGCGACGGTTCCCGACTGTTCCTTTGAAGGGTGTTCGCGCTGCGGGGTTTGTGGCACTGATTTCGGACACAATGTGGTTGTGGATGCGCTGCCAATTCCTGAGTTTGCTGGGGAGTTTGTCCCGAATACGGAGCGGAAACAGCGTTTTCGGGTTTGGTTCGGGAAGGTGGGCGATATGGCTTTGGTTGGTCATTTGGATTTGATCCGATTGTTCGATCGAGTAGTCCGCAGAGCCGATTTGCCGATTTCGTTTACCGGCGGGTTTCACCCGAACCCTCGGATTTCTCTCGCAAATGCTCTGCCTCTGGGTGTTACCAGCACTGGGGAAATTGCTGACTTTGAGCTCACTGAGTCGATCGATATTGAGAGTTTTCGGGAAAAGTTGGCCGCTAAGCTGCCGGAAAATATTCCGATTTACAAGGTTGAGTCGATCGATCTCAAGGCTCCTTCTGCTAACCAGTTGTTAGAAGCAGCGGAGTACGTGATTACTGTGGCTGTAGGGGGTTCGCTGACAGAAAATGGTGCATTAGACCAGGAAAATTCTGCTCCTGTCTCCGTGGCTCCTGATGCCAACTGGGAAGCTTGGGTTAAGACGATCGCCGAAACCGAGGCTTTTTGGCGGGTGCATACTACTAAGTCGGGAAAGACGAAGGATGTCAATTTACGCGATCGGCTGCACAAACTAGAACTTGTAGAGCAGAAACCAGACAGCACCTCTGCTAAGAGTGCTACATCCGAAGGTAGAGCCGTCTTGCGCTTTACCGGCAGTTGTCGCAGCGATGGCAACTTGCTAAAGCCAGAACATATTGTGTTCATGCTCGAACAAGTCAGCCAGCAGGAAATTCAGCTTCTACAGGTTCAGCGTAGTCAGCTAATCCTGGGGTATGGTTAAGATAGGGAAGCCGTGGTGGAATATTTCACCTTCGGCTCTCGATCGGGATGTGTCGTTTCACGCTATAATCGCTTGTTATGGAAGCCGCGGCGGCTCGAGCGCTTTAGTCGCTCGCCGCCCTCGTCAACCAGCAACGCGGGCTGGGTGCAAATTGCTTCTGTTCAAGACTTCAAGCCTTTTTGTTGTACATTCACGGGCTAAATCTAGCGCCAAACCCGCAGGAGCGGGGTCTGAACCAAATTTAGCGATTAATTTCGATCGATCGACTGGTTGTCGGTGGTCGGCTTATTCAAAAATCTCACGGTTCAAACCGCAGAACGGGTATTCAACAATAGATGTTTTTGGCGGGTCAAAAAACGGAGATAAGCCCCCGACTTAAGTCGTGGAGAACCAAAAATTTTAGATTTTAGATTAAAGTTCCAGCTCCCAGATTCATCTTTGGAGTAAATCTAAAATCTAAAACCTAAAATCTAAAATCGACTGACCCGTCAAAAAACGGAGATAAGCCCCCGACTTAAGTCGTGAAGAACCAAAAATTTTAGATTTTATACTTTAGTTCAATCTCCCAGATTCATCTGTGGAGTAAATCTAAAACCTAAAATCTAAAATTTAAAATCTAAAATCGACTGACCCGTCAAAAAACAGAAATAAGCCCCCGACTTAATTCGTGGAAAACCAAAATTTTAGATTTTAGACTAAATTTCAATCTCCTAAATTCATCTGTGGAGTAAATCTAAAATCTAAAATTTAAAATCTAAAATCGACTGACGAGGTTTTAGGGTTGGCAGGGGCAGAGGTTGCAGTCGAATGCCAAGCTGGGGTGTGTTGAGTGCGATCGCACAAGAATTCAACAAAAGTCTAGGCGCTTTCACTCCTACCTACTTTCCCTCAAAACCAGCCCTCAATCACCACGCAAGCGGAGTTATCAGTTCGTAGTGTTAAGTTGTGTGTTAAGAAATTGGTACGGTGTCAATGAATTTATTCGCGCTCGTTCAAAGGAAGAGTTGTAAGTGTTGAATTTTGAGTATTGATTTCGCAATTGTCAACTCAAATCTCAATATTGCTAACTCGATAAAAGCCTCCTTATTTCTATCTCTCAGATTTATCTGGTGAGCATAACTCATAACTCTGTACGGGCGGGTTTAACTATTTTATCTGTAACAGTTAACAGTGAACAGTGAACAGTTAACAGTGAACAGTTAACAGTGAACTTTCCTTCCACCCTGCACCAACTCACAGCTAATAACTCTTCAAGCTACTACTAATTACAGTCTAAGTCAGAGGCACTATGAGTGCGTAAGTGTCTCTAACTTGCTGCCAGTTTTTTGAGGAAATTGAATGACAAAGCAGATAGTTATAGCAGAGCAGCATCGCATTGCTGCCGTCTTTTCAGAAGATCAAATCCAAGAACTTGTGGTAGCCACAGGCAGCCACCAAGTCAGTGACATTTACTTGGGAATTGTTGAAAATGTACTCCCTGGGATAGATGCGGCTTTCGTCAATATTGGCGACCCAGAACGTAACGGGTTCATGCACGTAACAGACCTCGGCCCGCTGCGCCTTAAACGCTCGGCAGGAGCAATTACAGAACTCCTGACCCCCCAGCAGAAAGTGGTGGTACAGGTAATGAAAGAACCGACGGGCAGCAAAGGCCCCCGGCTGACAGGCAACATTACCCTGCCGGGCCGCTATTTGGTACTGATGCCCTACGGCAGGGGAGTCAATCTCTCACGGCGGATCAAGTCGGAAGTCGAGCGCAACCGCCTCAGAGCCCTGGCTATTTTGGTGAAACCGGCCGGGATGGGGCTGCTGGTACGCACCGAAGCTGAAGGGATGACTGAAGAAGCCATCATGGAAGATTTGGAAGTGCTGCAAAAACAGTGGGAAGCAGTTCAACTCGAAGGTGGTACCTCGCGGGCGCCGGCACTACTCAACCGCGATGACGATTTTATCCAGCGGGTGCTGCGAGATATGTTCAGCGGTGACGTGAATCGGATTGTGGTGGACTCGCAAAATGGAATTAAGCGGGTGAAGCAGCAGTTGATGAGCTGGAACGGCGGTAAACTGCCTGCGGGAGTTTTGATCGACCACCACCGAGAGCGCGCCTCGATTTTAGAATTTTTCCGCGTTAATGCTGCGATTCGAGAAGCCCTCAGACCGAGGGTGGATTTGCCTTCGGGTGGTTATGTGATTATCGAGCCGACTGAGGCGCTGACGGTGATCGATGTCAACTCTGGCTCGTTTACTCGATCGGCTACGGCTCGGGAAACGGTACTCTGGACAAATTGCGAAGCAGCAACGGAAATTGCTAGACAACTGCGATTGCGCAATATTGCCGGGGTGATTATTGTTGACTTTATCGATATGGAATCCCGCCGCGATCAGTTGCAGGTGCTGGAACATTTCAATAAAGCTCTCAAAGCTGACAAAGCTCGGCCGCAAATCGCTCAACTTTCGGAATTGGGACTGGTAGAACTCACTCGCAAGCGCCAAGGTCAAAATATTTACGAGTTGTTCGGCCACAGTTGTCCTACTTGCAGCGGGTTGGGTCATCTGGTGCACTTGCCTGGGGAAGAAGACTTCGCCGCAGCGGTGCGGGAATCGGGCGATCGCACTGTTGCTACGTCGAACCGCCTTTTGTTGAATTTGCCCGAAGGATTGGAACGCCGCAGCTTGACGCCTGTGGCGGCTGCAACTCCTGCACCAGTGCGGGAAGAACGCCCCCCCGAACCTGCTCGGGCTGCTTGGGAACCTCAGAGTCAGAGCGAAAGTTTGGATTTTGAAACCGGCAGCAACGCCTCGCCTTTGGACTTGCTCAACCATCCCAGCTATCAGGATTTGGGGAACGGAACCAGACGACGCCGCCGCCGCCGGATTGGTGAAGAGCCTTTTGCCGTCCCGGTGGAGGAGGAACCAGTGCGCAGCAAGTTGCGGCTGCCGAATACTCCGAGCGCGCCCGTCGTGGAGACGAGATCTGAGTATCTGGCACCCCCGGGCATCCGGGCAGCTTCGGAGGGCTTCGGGCTGGTGAATATGGCGACTGTTGGCAGGCGCGAGGATTTCGATCGCGTGCGTCCGGCTAAGTCTGAGTTGATGAAGCCGATGGTGGAGCCTCCGGAGGTGATTTCGGTGGAAATGACGGCGGAGGAGCAGGATGTTTATGCTCTGATGGGGGTTTCTCCTTTGGTGCTTACTGATCGCAGCGTGAAAAATCCTAAGAATGCGATCGTTTCGGTGACTCTCCCCGGAGCGGCCCCGAACAAGCCGCCTTTCGAGCAGCTCGAATTTGAATTTGAAGCGACGGCGCCTGCTGAGAATGCTCAGGAACGGGATTATTATCCAGAAATGCCGGTAGGTGAGCCAGTATTTTCTGAGGATGATGAGGCCCCAATTTATGGCGAGAGTTTGATCGACCAAACTGATGATTTTGATCGGATGGAGGAACCGAGCGATGTGATGGGCGAATCCTATGAGCCGATCGAATCCTATGAGCCGATCGAATCTTATGAGCCGATCGAATCCTATGAGCCGATCGAATCCTATGAGCCGATCGAATCCTATGAGCCGATCACACCCAGCGAACCCAGCGAACCCAGCGAACCCAGCGAACCCAGCGAACCCAGCGAACCCGAGGAGCCTGCTATCAACCGTCGCCGCCGCCGCCGCTCGTCAGCCGCTGTGGATGAGTGATATGAAGTCAGAGGGAAGAAGGAAGAAGTCAGAGGGAAGAGGGAAGAAGGAAGAAGTAGAAATTTTTACTCTCTTCCCATCTTTCCATCTTCCCCTTTTCCCCTCTCCCTCGAAAACTCTGGTAATTGCAGGTGTGGATGAAGTCGGACGAGGGGCTTTGTTTGGGCCGGTGGTGGCTGCCGCCTGCATTTTGCCCGACGAAGTTCTCGATGAATTAGCAAGTTGCGGGGTGCGCGACAGCAAGCAGTTGAGTGCCACAGCCCGGATTCGGTTAGCTATGAAAATCCGGGCTGTGGCTGTTGACTGTCAAATTGGTGCGGCTTCGGTGCGGGAGATCGATCGCCTCAATATTTTGCAGGCTTCTTTGTTGGCGATGAAGCGGGCGATTCTTAAGCTGAGTGTAACTCCTGATTTGTGTTTGGTTGACGGAAATCAAAGGATTCCCAATTTGTCGATCGAGCAAGAGACGATGATCAAGGGTGATGCGCGATCGATTCAGATTGCTGCTGCTAGTATTGTGGCGAAAGTTTGGCGCGATGAATTAATTCTGCGGATGGCTATTAAGTATCCTGAATATGACTTGACAAATAACAAAGGATATGGTACAGCTAAACATAAATTGGGGTTAGAACGTTACGGGCGATCGGCTTTTCACCGATTATCATTTAGCCCTTGTCGAAAATCTTAAAATAGCGGTGGAAAACTTAGCTAATTCCAGCGCCAGTATATAAAATTGGAAAAAGCAAGAATTTCCGATTAATAGTCCAGGGTGTATAAATTCTACCCTGTAGGATGCGCAAGGCGCACCTTACCGCTTCAGCCTCCGGTAGCATCTATAGAATCTTTATTTAACCTCTTGGACATGACTAATAATTTGCTAACAATTCCCGGCTATCGCATCATTGAGCAAATCTACAATGGCTCTAGAACACAGGTTTATCGAGGAATTTCTGAGTCAAACCAAAAAGTAATTATCAAACTGCTATTGAGCGAGTATCCCACTTTTAGCGAACTGGTGCAATTTCGCAATCAGTACACGATCGCCAAAAACCTCAACTTACCAGGAATCATCGAAACCTACAGCTTGGAAACCTACCAAAACAGCTATGCGCTGGTAATGGAAGACTTTGGGGGAATTTCTCTGAATGACTGGATGGAACAAGGGGAAACTGCGCCGACTCTGAGCGAGTTTTTGCCAGTGGCGATCGACCTGAGCAATACATTAGATAGACTCTACCGCCACCGCATCATTCACAAAGACATTAAACCAGCCAATATTTTAATTAATCCGCATACAAAACACGTCAAACTCATTGACTTTAGTATTGCATCCTTGCTGCCCAGGGAAACTCAAACCCTGATGAATCCTAACGTCTTGGAAGGGACACTCGGCTATTTGTCTCCTGAACAAACGGGAAGGATGAATCGGGGGATTGACTACCGGACAGACTTTTACTCTTTGGGCGTGACTTTTTACGGATTGCTGGCGGGACAATTGCCGTTTCAATCCAACGATGCGATGGAATTGATCCACTGTCATATTGCCAAGCAACCGCCATCACTGCATGAAATAAATCCCGAAATCCCGCCCGTCCTCTCGGAGATTGTCAGCAAATTAATGGCAAAGAATGCCGAAGACCGCTATCAGAGTGCGTTGGGACTGAAATTCGATTTAGAATTTTGTTTGAAGCAACTTGAAGAAAACGGCAGGATAGAGAGTTTTACGATCGCGCAGAGGGATGTGGGCGATCGCTTCCTGATACCCGAAAAACTCTACGGCCGCGAAACCGAAGTTGCCGAATTGCTGGCAGCATTCGATCGAGTAGCAGGTTTTTCCCACCACGCAGCAGGGAAAGGCGGAGGCAGTGAGTTAATGTTAGTCGCGGGTTTTTCGGGGATTGGGAAAACTGCAATTGTAAATGAAGTTCACAAACCCATTGTCCGCCAGCGCGGCTATTTCATCAAAGGCAAATTCGACCAATTTAACCGCAATATTCCTTTCTCAGCTTTTGTCCAAGCATTTCGAGATTTTATGGGACAGTTGCTGAGCGAAAGTGACGAAAGGTTGGAAAATTGGCAAACTCAAATATTGCAAGCACTGGGCGATAATGGTCAAGTCATTATTGAAGTAATTCCCGAACTCGAAAAAATTATTGGACCACAACCGCCCTCACTCGAATTATCAGGAACTGCGGCACAGAATCGGTTTAATTTGCTATTTCAAAACTTTATTAAGGTGTTCACAAAACCAGAACATCCCCTGGTGATGTTTTTGGATGACTTGCAGTGGGCTGATTCCGCCTCGCTGCGGTTAATGCAACTGCTGGTTGCCGAGTCAGCAACCGGCTATTTATTAGTAATTGGTGCCTACCGAGATAATGAAGTGTTTGCAACACATCCGTTGATGCTGACACTGGATGCAATGGCAAAAGCTGGGGCCACGGTGAATACTCTGACGCTGGAACCGTTGAGTTCAGAAAGTCTAAATCATTTGGTTGCTGATACGCTCAATTGCGATCCATATTGGGCAAGACCTTTAGCTGATTTGGTGGCACAAAAAACCCAGGGAAATCCCTTTTTTGCAACGCAGTTTCTCAAAGCACTGCATCAGGATGGGCTGATTGAGTTTGACCGGGTTGCTGGTTATTGGCAGTGCGATATTGTGCGAGTTCGGGAGGCAGCGCTGACGGATGATGTGGTCGAGTTTATGGCGTTGCAGTTGCAAAAATTGCCGCCAGCGACTCAGAATGTGTTGAAGTTGGCTGCTTGTGTTGGGAATCAGTTTGATTTGGGGACTTTGGCAGTTGTCTCCCAGCAATTGGAAACGGAAACGGCGGCGGATTTGTGGAAGGCTTTGCAAGAGGGATTAATCCTGCCTGAAAGTGAAGTCTACAAGTTTTATATGGGGCGAGAAAGACGGGAGGAAACCGAAAATTCGGAGGTGGTGAATTACAAGTTTTTGCACGATCGCGTTCAGCAAGCTGCCTATTCTTTAATTCCCGAACAAGAGCGAGATCGTGCTCACTATCAGATTGGACAATTGCTGAGGCAGCAAATTTCACCCGCAGCTATAGAAGAGCAAATTTTTTCAGTCGTCAATCAGTTGAATTATGGTATTGCGCTGATTGAAGACCAAACAGAACGATCTGATTTGGCACAACTCAACCTCACGGCTTGCCGCAAAGCCAGAGCCGCTACAGCTTATCAAGCTGCTCGCGAGTATGCGGAGATCGGGCTAAATTTGCTTGGAGAGAGCGCTTGGCAACGGCAGTACCAGATGACCTTGAACTTGCATGAAATAGCCGCCGAAGTGGCTTCACTCTGTGGCGAATTTGACCAGATGAATCAGTGGATTGACACTGTGATTCATCATACCAGAACTCCCCTAGAGCGAGTGAGCGTTTACATCGTCAAAATTCAGGCATTATCGTCCCAGAACAAGTTTTTAGAAGGAATTGCTATCGGTTTGTTGAGTCTCAAAGAATTAGGAGTAGAATTACCCGATACCCCTACATCAGAAGATATTCAGCAAGCTGTGCAGGAAATTAATAGCTCGATCGGCGATCAACCTATTGAAGAGTTATTTGATCTGCCAGCGATGGTGGATGCCCAAAAGCTGGCTGCGATGCAAGTGGCGGCAAGTATTGCGATAGCTTGTTATGTGGTCGGTTCGTCTTTGTTTGCGCTGGTGACTGCCTTACAGGTAAATTTATCTATCCAATATGGCAACAGTCCTACTTCAGCTTATAGCTATAGCTGGTATGGGATGTTTCTCAACAACTTTCTACAAGATGTGACGGTAGCCCATCAATTTTGCCGCTTAGCTTATCGTCTTGCCAGTGGCGCGGATGCCAAAAATATTCGCTCTGCAACTTTTATGGCGATCGGAGTCTTTTTGTACCATCGCAAATCGCATTTGCGGGAGACCCTCCCCATTCTTCAGGCAGGCTATCAAGCCGCATTAGAAACAGGAAATTTAGAGTTTGTCGGGCATAATGGGCATGGATTTTGTCTAAATGCCTACTGGTGCGGTCAACCTTTGGCAGAACTTGAACCCCTAATTCGGGCATACCGTCAGCAATTACTCGACCTCAACCAACTAACGACGGCAAATTATTGTTCGCTTTTTTTGGAAACAACGCTGTTTTTATTGGGTAATCCAAACAAGTTTGAGATTTCCTTTGAACAAGAGGGCGATGAGGAGAAGCTGGTTTCTCAGTCGCTTGCCTCTAACGATTTGTACCGACTCTGCAGCTTCTATCTGTACAGGGCGACGTTGAGATTCCTGCTGGAAGACATTGCTCGGGCCTCCGTAGATGTCGATCGAGCAAGACAGTATCTAGCGGCATGCGTAGGAACTACTTCCGAAGCTGGTTTATATTTCTATGACTCACTCATAGCCCTTGCCACTCCTGAGTCTGAGGCTGAGTTAGAAACTTCGTTGCAACGAGTTCAGGAAAATCAAAGGAAGTTGCAGCATTGGGCAGAACACGCCCCCATGAATTATTTGCATAAGTGGCTGTTGGTAGAAGCAGAGAAATACCGACTTGCCAGACAGAGGGCAGAAGCTATTGAAATGTACGATCGCGCGATCGTCCTAGCCCAAGAAAACGAATATCTCAACGAAGAAGCACTAGCCCACGAACTCGCAGCTAAGTTTTATCTTGAATGGGGTAAAGAAAAAATTGCCACAGTCTATTTAACAGATGCCTACTACGCTTACGCTCGTTGGGGAGCATTAGCCAAAGTTGCGGATTTAGAAAAACGCTACCCTCAATTGCTCGCCCCAATTCTCAACCAGAAAAATACCATTACTACAAGCCAGACAATTGCTCGCATCACTGCTGCCACCATCACTTCCACCAGTTATAGTATTTCAGAAGCACTGGACTTTGCAACAGTAATGAAAGCATCTCAAGCACTTTCAGGAGAAATTCACCTTGATAAATTGCTCTCGATCTTAATGCAAGTCGTGATGGAAAATCTCGGAGCCGAAAAAAGCGCTCTGATTTTGAAAAAAGCAGGCAGCTTAATAATTGAAGCCACTGCAATTAGTGGCAGATCAGAAACAATTGTGCTGCGGTCAATTTCTCTGGAAACCAGCAATGACTTACCTCACAGCATCATTAACTATGTTGCCCGAACTCAAGAGTATGTCATTTTTAACGACTTGCACAATGAACTCAAAAACCCAAAATCTCCCATCCAAAATCTCAACGACCCCTACATCATTCAGCATCAACCCAAATCGGTATTGTGTCTCCCGATCCAACATCAAGGAAAAGCGATCGGCATCTTCTACCTAGAAAATAACCTCGCCACAGGTGCATTTACTCCCAACAGATTGGCAGTCTTAAAACTTTTATCCTCGCAAGCGGCCATCTCGATCGAAAATGCCCAACTGTATGCCAACTTAGAAGCCAAAGTAGAAGAACGCACTCAAGAATTATCACAAGCTTTAAGCAATCTCGAAGCCACCCAAGAAGGATTGATTCAATCAGAAAAAATGGCAGCTTTAGGACAACTTGTGGCCGGAGTAGCCCACGAAGTTAACACTCCCCTGGGTGCAATTCGCTCCTCGGCAGGAAATGTTTCTAAGTTCTTGAATCAAACTTTAGAACAGTTGCCCGCACTTTTTCAATCTCTCTCCCCAGAAGAAGCACATAATTTCTTGAGTTTACTTCAGCGTTCCCTCGAACAAGAAGCAAGCTTATCAACCAAAGAAGAACGCAAATTGAAGAGAACTTTGAGAAGCCAACTAGAAGAATTAGAGATTTATAGTGCCGATACCGTAGCCGATCGCCTAGTGATCATGGGGGTTTATAATGAAATTGATACCTTTGTCCCTTTGTTGCAAAGATCCGATAGTTTACACCTCCTAGAAATCGCCTACAAACTTTCCGAATTAAAAAGAGGCATCGCTACTATCAACACAGCCACAGACAGAGCATCAAAAGTAGTTTTTGCCTTAAAAACTTATGCCCGCTACGAACAGTCTGGCGAAAAAACAGCAGCCAGTATTACAGAAGGTATTGAAACAATTTTAACTCTGTATCAAAATCTCCTCAAACAGGGAGTGGAGGTCATCAAAAACTATACCGAAATCCCGCCGATACTGTGCTATCCCGACGAACTTAATCAAGTTTGGACGAATTTAATTCACAATGCTTTGCAAGCAATGGATTATCGAGGCACGTTAACAATTGAGTTAACGGCTCAAGATGACCAGGCTAAGATTAGCATTAGCGACAGCGGCAAAGGGATACCAGAAGAGATAAAAGGGAAAATATTTGACCCGTTCTTTACTACTAAGCCCGCAGGAGAAGGGAGCGGATTGGGATTAGATATTGTCAAGAAGATTGTTGAGAAACATCAGGGAAAAATTGAAGTGGAATCAATTCCTGCCAAAACTACATTTAATGTTTTCCTGCCAATGAACACTGTATAAGCCGGTCAAGGATCTCGCCAACGATATAAGGTAGTAAGTAGGTCGGATTTTGCTTGGTTCCGCGTAAGCTGCAATCTACCCCATTGGGAGTATTTCAAAAGTTAAAGCGTGTTGAGACCCGTAACTCCGATCGAACAGGAAACGGATGTAAAACAGCAGTACGATGCGTTATGCTCAGCTAAGCTGCTAGGCATATAAGTTTCTTGGTTTCGGTGACTGGGGGGAGGATGGGGCAAGTCGTTGACTTGTGACCCCGCCCAAAAACGGATACAAGCCCCGACAGGATTCGTGGAGAGGCAAAAATTTTAGGCTCTTGTTCAAGCTGCCAGATTCATCTGTGGAGTCAATCTAAAATCCTTCGACTGAGCGCTCACGCCGAAGTCTAAAATCTAAAATTTTAAATGGACTGACATCTTAAGATAAGATGGGGTCTACTAATATAGTTTACTACTTTAACTACTTTTGCTACTAATAACAATTAAAAAGGAGAGAAAATAGATGTCGAAACCAGTTATTTTGTGCGTTGACGATGAGAGAATGGTATTAGACAGTCTCAGGACGCAGCTAGCAGCAGCATTTGGGGATGCCTACATCTATGAAGGAGCTGAGGATGCTGACGAGGCTTTAGATGTAATCAGCGAACTTTATGATGACGAAAGCCATGTTATTCTGATTATTTCGGATTGGTTAATGCCCGGTATTAAGGGAGATGAGCTGCTGATTCGCATTCACAAGGAATACCCGAATATTATTAAAATTATGCTGACTGGTCAAGCGGATGAAGTAGCACTTGATCGAGCAAAAAAACAGGCTAACCTTCATGGTTGCTTATCTAAACCTTGGTTGGAATCAGATTTGCTAGAAACTATTAAATCTGGTTTATCTAAACTATGAGCCAACAGGTAATTATCTGTGTTGATGATGAAAAAACTGTACTCAGGAGCCTCAAAGCAGAACTGCAAGAGGCTGTGGGCAATGATTATATAATCGAAATTGCTGAAGGCGGGCAAGAGGCATTAGAGTTAATTGAAGAATTGCTAGAGGATGGGGATGAAATTCCTTTAATTATTTCCGACCACATTATGCCTGATATGAAGGGAGATGAGCTGTTGAAACAGGCTCATATAATTTCGCCTAAAACTATAAAAATTATGCTGACAGGACAAGCAGATATTGAGGCGATAGCCAATGCTATCAACTCTGCAAACTTATATCGTTATATTACCAAACCTTGGCAAGCTGAAGATTTGAAATTGACGGTTAGAGAAGCGCTAAATAGTTATCTTCAAGATAAAAAGCTGACTGAACAAAATGCCCAACTCCAGCAAATAAATCAGGAGTTGGCTGAGTTAAACAGCCAGCAAACCGTACTCATTTGTAAACTACACGAAAACGAAAATCGCTTGACACAGTTTTTGGAAGCAATGCCGATTGGTGTAGGGGTGCTGGATGCGGACGGCCAACCTTACTACGTCAATCGGAAAGCAAAAGAGATATTTGGTAAAGGAGTTGTGC
Source organism: Microcoleus sp. Pol12B5 (assembly GCF_036701335.1). Taxonomy (NCBI): domain Bacteria; kingdom Bacillati; phylum Cyanobacteriota; class Cyanophyceae; order Oscillatoriales; family Microcoleaceae; genus Microcoleus; species Microcoleus sp. Pol12B5. The sequence goes on from NZ_JAUBQQ010000005.1 coordinate 34,547, forward strand.
CGGATACCAGTTCCAAGCAATTGTCAGAGGTTTATCAACTCTATCAAGCAGGCACAAATCAAAAGTATCCTACGGAAAATTTGCCCATCGTGCGGGCGTTGAAGGGGGAAAGTGCTACGGCTGACGATGCAGAAGTTCATCAAGGCGATAAGATTATTCCCCTAGAAATCTTCGCTACTCCAATCTACGATCAACAAGGAAATATTGTTTATGCTATCAACACTCTTCAAGATATCACAGAACGCCAAGAAGCTGAGGCAGAACGCCAAAGGTTCATTGAGGATCTCTTTGAGGTCAATTGCAATTTGGAACTTGCACTGGATGCAGAATTAGAAATTGCGGAGGCGACAAGTCGCTTTGTACCAAAGGAGTTTTTAGCTTTTTTGGGATGTGACAGTATTGTTGATATTAAATTGGGAGAAGCGGTGGAGTTGGAAATGTCGGTTTTGTTTTCTGACATCCGCGATTTCACTACTCTCTCGGAACAAATGACACCGACAGAAAATTTCAAATTTATAAATTCTTATCTGAGTCGAATGGAACCCCTGATTGTGGAAAATCAGGGGTTTATTGATAAATATATTGGCGATGCGATTATGGCTTTGTTTAGCGAGGGCGCCGATGATGCTGTGAAAGCGGGAATTGCGATGCTGCATACTCTTGGTGAATACAATCGAGAACGTGCTTCTGTGGGTTATGTGCCAATTGAGATTGGGGTGGGAATCAATACTGGTTCTTTGATTCTGGGTATAGTGGGCGGGAAAAACCGGATGGACGGTACTGTGATTAGCGATGCGGTTAATTTGGCTTCTCGGATTGAAAGTTTGACGAAGAATTACGGGGTGTCGCTGTTAATTACTCAGCAAACTTTCGATCGCTTGACCAATCCTGCTGATTATGCAATTCGGGTAATTGATAAAGTTCAGGTTAAGGGTAAGTCTGAATGGGTGACTGTTTATGAAGTTTTTGATGCGGATTGGCCGGAAGTTAAAGCGGGGAAGTTAGCGACTCTGCAACTATTTACTGAGGCTTTGTCTTTGTACAATATAAAGAATTTTAGGGAAGCTGCGGGACTTTTTGCGGATTGTTTGGGTCAAAATCCGGGGGATAAGGTGGCTCGAATTTATTGGGAAAGGTGTCAGTAGTTAGTTGGCAGTTGGTAGTTGTTAGTTGGCAGTTGGCACTTGTCAGTTGTCAGTTGTTATTAGTTGTTAGTCATTAGTCATTAGTTATTAGTCATTGGTTAGCGATCGAGCGTCATCAGTCAACAGTCATCAGTCAACAGCCAACAGTCACAAATAAACAATAACCAATGACTAATGACTGCTGACTAAGGTTGTTCGATCGGCAATTCTATGATAAACTCGGCTCCGTGGCCGAGCGCAGACATGCAGCTCAGTTTGCCACCGTGTTCTTGGACCACTTTGTAGGAAATTGACAAGCCCAAACCGGTGCCTTTGTCGGCGGGTTTTGTGGTAAAAAAAGCCTCGAATAACTGCTGGGAAACTTCTTCTGGCATACCGGGGCCGTTGTCAGAAATCCTAATTACAGCATGGGAGTTTTGGACTTCTGTCCTAATTTTAATTTTGCTGCGGTTAGCTTTGACTTCGGCAACTGAACGCCCTTCGTTGTATTCCTCGATCGCGTCGATCGCATTTCCGATCAAATTCATAAATACCTGATTGATTTTCCCAGCATAACACTCAACCAAAGGCAAATTTCCATAGTCCTTAATTACCGCAATTTCGGGATAGTTACCTCTGGCTTTCAGGCGACTTTGCAGAATCAGCAACGTTCCTTCAATCCCTTCGTGCAGGTTAACTTTGCTCATTTGAGAATCGTCTTTGCGAGAGAAATTTCTGAGAGATCGCACGATTTCCCGAATGCGATCGGCCCCAACCTGCATCGAAGACATCGCTTTCGGCAAATCTTCTAGCAGAAACTCTAATTCGATATCCTTAATTTTATTTTGAATTGCTGCCGGCGGCTGCGGGCATTGCTGCTGGTACATATCGAGCAAATTCAGCAAATCTTCCGTGTAGTGGCCGACGTGAACGAGATTGCCGCAAACGCTGCTAACAGGATTGTTAATTTCGTGAGCAACACCGGCTACCATTTGACCGAGAGTAGACATTTTCTCAGTGTGAATCAATTGAGCTTGAGTTTGCTGCAATTCGTGCAAAGTATTTTCGAGTTGAAGTTTTTGTTGGGTCAACTCTGTTTGCGATCGCCGCAAAGCTTCTTCACTGCGTTTCTGCTCGGAAATGTCAGTAATTAACCCTTCCAAAGCTATCAATTCTCCCGAGTCGGAAAAAACTCCCAAACCTTGCTCCCAAACCCATTTTAATTCGCCATTTTTAGCAGTAATTCGGTAATTTAGCTGATAGGGTCGATTTTCTTGCAAAGCAACTTGCACAGCATTCCACAAATTCTCGCGATCGTCCGGGTGAGTCAATTCCGATATAGAAACTTCCCGAGTGCCGATAAATTCTTCAGGAGAATAGCCGGCTAACTGATAGCAACCTTCGCTGACAAACTCCATACTGCGATCGGCATCGTTGCGAAAACGGTAGGCCATTCCCGGCAGATTGCTCATCAGCGTCGCCAAGGCCCGCTGGCTTTCCCGTAGGGCTTCTTCGGCGTGTTTGCGATCGGTAATATCCGTCATCACCGCCAGCATACAGAGTTCGCCGTCCAAATTAATCAACTCTGCTGACAGCAAACATACCACCACCGATCCCGACTTCATCTGAAACTCGCATTCCTGATTGCGAACAACACCTTGTTCGTGCAAACTTCGCCTAAAATTAAGTCTGTCTTCAGGCCTTACCCAAATATTTAACCCCGGTACTGTATTCCAGGTCGTTTCTTCTAAATCGTAACCAGTCATCGACAAGAAACTATCATTAACTTCAATAAAACGACCCTCAGCAAAAGTAGTAATAATCATCGGATCAGGACTCGATCGAAAAGCCTTAGAAAACTTTTCTTCCGATAAACTCAACTTTTTAATAGCCTCTTCCAACTGACTTGTCCGCTCTTTAACCCGGCATTCCAATACCTCATTAGCCTGCTTCAATGCCTCCTCAGCCTGCACCCGATAAGTGATATCGCGCACCACGCCTTGCAGCCCAATTTTGCCGCCGATATCCATAGAAGTTAGCAGCACTTCCGCCGGAAACTCAGAACCATCCAAACGACGGTGCCGCCAGTCAAAACGGCAATTTCCCGAGCGCAGAGCCGTATTAATTCGCTCTTGAGAAAGACTCCTAGAATCTTGTCCATCCGGTTGCAACGGCGGGCTGAACTCCGAAGGATGCTTGCCGCAAAACTCCGACTCAGTGCTGCATCCAAATAAGTTTAAAGTAGCCGGATTGCAATCCAAAAAACCCTCTTCATCTAGCAGCATTACCGCATCAGTCGTCGATTCGTACAAAGTGCGAAACTTTTTTTCCGACGCCTGCAAAGAAGCAATCAACTGCATCTTTTCCTCAGCCGCCCGCTTTTGCTCAGTAATATCCTGCATTACTTGAGAAAAGCCCTGCAACTTTCCCCTTTCATCGCGCAAAGGAGTAACAATAATATTCGCCCAAAATCGCGATCCGTCTTTGCGAAGCCGCCAGCCTTCATTTTCGTATCGACCTTCTGCCACCGCCAGGATTAATTTTTCTTTGTGCTTGCCGATTTCAAGATCTTCTTTAGTGAAAAAACACTCCGAATTATTGCCGACTATTTCATGAGATCTGTATCCCAAAATGCGTTCTGCACCAGAATTCCAGCTAGCTACATACCCATCAGGATCTAACATAAATATAGCGTAATCCTTAACGCCTTCAATTATTAAGCGCAGGCGTTCTTCGCTTTCTCGAAGTGCAGATTCTGCTTGCTTTCGCTGGGTAATATCTTCTACAAAACCTTCGTAGTAGAGTAATTTTCCTGCTTCATCGCAGACAGCGCGCGCATTCTCAGCGATCCAAATTATTGTTCCGTCCCGCCGATAAATCTGCGACTCAAAATCCGATACGATGCCCTGTTCTTGCAAAGCAGAAACAAACTGATCGCGCCGATCGGGGTTGACGTAAAGCTGATCGCTGATATCAGTCAGAGAACCCATCAATTCTGCGGCGGAACTATATCCGTAAATGCGAGCCAAAGCTGGGTTAGCGCTGATGTAGCGACCGTCTTGGGTTGTTTGAAAAATGCCCGACACCGCATTTTCAAACATACTATAATATTTTGCTTCCATTTGGTGCAGTGCCTCCGCGACATTCAGGCATTCTATCGCTTTATTTCCTAGTTTTTGATTTCCCACTTTTGAATACCCTGCTCTTGTGTGTGAGTTGAATATTTTGGTCTACCGCCTGTTAAATTCGAGCCGTTAGTTAGGTTGAAAGATGGTGTGTCGCAGCCGGAGACGAGTGTGTTTATTCATCTGTCCTACGGGGCTGTTAGTTGTTAGTGGTTGCTGCCGAAAGTTGATTTGATCGGGTATTTATTTGAGGCTTGACTGGCTGTCACGATCGCATTGGCACATCGAACGACCTATGATGCAGGTGTTCTAGCAAAACCCGTTCCTTGAAATCTCCCTGAATATATTAGCCGTTGAATACCCTGAAATAAGTTAGTAGCAAGGAGGTTGTTACAATAATAAAAGGCAGCGACTTGTACAACCGCAAGACTCTATTTTTAGGATTTGGGTGAGAGTACGATCGACTCTTACCCGAAGCAACTAACCCGCCTGCAAGAGCTAAATGCTCGCTGTCCTTGCTGTCAGTCGATTTGAGATTTTAGATTAAAGTTGACTCCACAGATGAATCTGGGGCTCCCTAATGTCTAAAATTTTTTGGTCTCCACAACTCCTGTCGGAAACTTTTATCGGTCTTTGGGTGCTCTGAGTTACTGTTAAGTATTATTGCTGATAGATAATACAGCAGACTACTGGCAGTTGTACGATCTGGGGTTTCTATGTAAAGTTGGCACAACAATAGCGTAATTGTTGTATCAAAAAATTCATATTCTGCTACTGCAGGCGGAAAAATTCTGTAGCGGTGCTGGCATTTGAGCAAAAATCGAGGCCCGATCGCGCAAAATTTGATCGGCAAGTCTGGTAAAATCCCGATCGATTCTCGGTTTGGCCGCAAAGCTCGATCGGGCTAAATTTGACTAAAAACTAATAAATGACAGATTCTCCTCTCCTAGCAACGCCAGAGTTATCCCCTGCTTCCACCCAGACGGCAGATTCTCCTGTGTGGCCAGCCCTCCTGCAACAACTATTAGACAGACAATCTCTCTCACGCGCCCAAGCAGCCGACTTGATGCAGGGATGGCTAGCAGAAGCTATTCCCCCCGTCCTCTCAGGAGCAATTTTAGCGGCCATCCAAGCCAAAGGCATCTGGGCCCAAGAATTGGTAGGAATGGCTCAGGTATTGCATTCTCAGTCGCTTGCATGCGAGTCGGAGAGCGTTTTCAATCCCAAATCCTCAATCTCCAATCTCAAATTAATTGATACTTGCGGCACCGGCGGCGACGGCGCATCCACGTTTAACATTTCCACTGCTGTAGCTTTTGTGGCCGCCGCCGGCAAAGTTCGAGTCGCCAAACACGGAAATCGCTCCGCATCGAGCAAAGTGGGTTCTGCTGACGTGTTGGAAGCACTGGGAGTCAACCTCAACGCCGATCCGGCGAAGGTAAAAGCTGCCGTAGACGAAGTAGGCATCACCTTTTTATTTGCCCCTGGGTGGCATCCCGCACTTAAGGCTGTAGCGTCGCTCCGGCGCACTTTGAAGGTTCGGACTATTTTTAACCTATTAGGGCCCCTGGTCAATCCTATGCGCCCTACAGGGCAGGTAATTGGGGTGTTCGATCCTAGTCTGGTATCAACTATTGCTCAAGCTTTGGGCGAGTTGGGGACTGAGTTAGCTGTAGTCGTTCACGGCAGAGAAAAATTGGACGAGGCGGGGTTGGGTGATGTGACTGATTTGGCAGTTTTGTCGGGTGGTCAAGTGGAACTCACTACTTTAGACCCCCAAAAGGTAGGATTGACACCAAGTGCGATCGGCTCGTTAAAAGGCGGAAATGTTGAGGAAAACGCCGAGATTTTGCGGAACGTTTTGCAAGGCAAAGGTACGTCCGCACAAATGGATGTTGTAGCTTTGAATGCGTCTTTGGCTTTGCAGGTGGGAGGTGCAATTCCTATGGGTTCTCACGCAGCAGGAGTTTCTATGGCTAAGGACATTTTATTGAGCGGTGAATCTTGGTTGAAGTTGCAGCAGTTGATTGAGTTTTTGAAATGAAGGAAGTTCGGCAACGGATTTTGTAACGGATGTAACGGATGTAACGGATGTAACGGATGGAAGAAGGATGAAGGAAAAAGGAAAAAGGAAGAAGGAAGAAGGAATTTTTGGTTTTAAGTGACCAAGAGTAAAAATTATTTAATTCTAAATTTTTCTTTACTTCTTCCCTCGGACTTCTTCGTTTTTTTTAAGAGCGCGATCGAAATTCAATGACATCTTGCTTAATAGTCACATCTTTATTACCAAAAAAGTCGTGACCCAACAGTCCGATATCTAGGGATGGCGAGACGGCCACAACCACATTGTTAACTGCCAGACCACCTGCTTCCATAGAAGTCAGGCGACCGAGGGGAAAAGTAGCCACTCCGTTGGGAGTTTGTGCTTTTACTGTTCCCTGGAGAACAACGCCCAAGGCTTTAGCCATTGCTGGTGTAATTACTGTGCCACTAGCTCCAGAATCTACCATCATCTCGAACTTTTGTTTGCCGTTAAACGTGACTTCTATGACGGGGATATTAGCCTCTCGCCGTTTGATTTTTGCCTGAAACACTCCCGACTTTGCCGCCGCCGAAGTGGTAGGCGTCAATTCTTCGGGGAGAAAACCGCAGACTGATTGGCTGAGGTTGAGGGTTCGGCCTGACGAGTTCCGCATGAAGCATCCCTCACTTTCTTGAGCCACTGCTCGCGAGGAGTTGGCAACAGTCCCTATTAAAATTGAACTGCTCAGAGAAATAACTGTTGTTACAACCAGTAACGGTTTGCACTGTTTTTGAGAGTTCAGTAGATGCTTGTATAAGTTTGAGAGTAAAGGCAAGGGAGATTTACTAGCCATAGTTTCGTTAAACGCTGTAGCTCGATCGTAACAGCGACAACTGCCTTTTGGTATAGATATAGAATTTTCGCCCCCATCCTAAGCTGCTGGCAGATCAATTGCTGACCGAGAGGAAGATGGAGAGACTAGGAGATGCCGAGGGTGGGGATTGGGAGAATTTGCACTTGCTGCTGCTTTTTGATTACCTGTTGCTTCTGCCTCGGCCCTAGGTGTCTTGCTTTTCCGAACCCTTGCACAAATTAAAATAATATCTGTATATTGCCGACTAGCATCAAATCCCTGGCAGTGGTAAGAATGAAACCAAACGAAAGTAATTAAGGATGCCATGTCACTTTCAACTGCACAACCCGCTCTCCTAGTCCTGGCTGACGGTACTGCTTACCGCGGCTGGTCGTTTGGCGCTGACGCCACCGTCGTTGGCGAGGTAGTATTTAATACGGGAATGACGGGCTACCAAGAAGTATTGACCGATCCCAGCTATTGCGGTCAAATTGTAACTTTTACTTATCCAGAATTGGGCAATACCGGGGTAAATCTCGAAGACGAAGAATCCTCGCGCCCGCAAATTCGGGGTGCGATCGCCCGGAACGTATGCAGCCGCCCCAGCAACTGGCGCTGCTCGCAATCTCTGCAAGACTACCTAAAACAGTACGATATCCCCGGAATTTACGGGATCGACACCCGCGCCCTCACTCGCAAAATTCGCACGGTGGGAGCGATCAACGGTGGCATTTCGACCACGATTCTCGACCAGGCAGAGCTTTTGGAGCTAGTACAAGACGCCCCCAGCATGGACGGGCTGAATCTAGTCCAGGAAGTCACCACCCGCAAGGTTTACGAGTGGTCTGAAGCCACGGACTCGGTTTGGGAGTTCAGTCCTACAGTCAAACCTGCTAACGGCAAAATGTGGACGGTGGTAGCGCTAGACTTTGGGATTAAGCGCAACATCCTGCGGCGTCTGGCGAGTTACGGGTGTCGGGTCATCGTTGTCCCCGCTGACACATCGCCGGAGGAAATTCTCAAATACAACCCGGACGGCATTTTTCTGTCCAACGGCCCTGGAGATCCGGCGGCGGTAACGGAAGGGATAGCGACTGCGAAAGCTTTATTAAAGTCGGACAAACCCGTATTCGGCATCTGCATGGGACACCAAATTTTGGGACTTTCCTTGGGTGCAGAAACTTTTAAACTTAAGTTCGGCCATCGGGGATTGAATCATCCAGCGGGTTTAACTGAGCAAATAGAAATTACTAGCCAAAATCATGGTTTTGCGATCGACCCCGATTCCCTAGCCCCCGAAGTAGAGATTACTCATCTCAATTTGAACGATCGCACCGTAGCCGGATTGAAGCATAAAACTCTGCCACTGTTCTCAGTGCAGTACCACCCAGAAGCCAGTCCGGGCCCGCACGACGCCGACTATTTATTCGATCGATTCGTGCAGTCAATGCGAGACAATCAGAAAGTAGCCAGCAGTAAGTAGTCAGCACTCAGCAGTCATTAGTCAGTAGTCATCAGAGGCTGTTTGTGTCGATCGCTTCTGACTAATGACTCATAACTAAAAAACTGTAGACAAAAAACCAAAAAACTCCTATAATGAAGCCTCGACTTTAAGCCATATCTAGCTAGGAGGGTGTCATTTCTGAGTCATTGACCCTGACCGTTAGCCTCAGAGGCACTCGCGAAGTCAGGAATAACTGTCAGTTATTTCGCCTGACGGGCCTGCTGGACGCTTTTTCTGAGGCCACTTTTCGGAAGGTAATAAGCAAATGTATTGACGACGGCCCAAAACACGTAATTTTGGACTTGTCTCAGATAGACTTTGTGGATAGTTCAGGCTTGGGCGCACTTGTGCAACTTGTCAAAAAAGCCCAAACCTTGGAAGGGACATTGCAAATTGTCTCAAATCCCCGCGTAACTCAGACTGTTAAACTGGTTCGCTTAGAGAAATTTTTGTCTTTGCAGCCTTCGGTTGATGAGGCGGTAAAAAACGTCAAGGATGCTTGACGCCAAAGTGAGTTAAATTAGCTATCCGGTTCTCAACGCTGGATAGCAAATTTTTATTTTTGTGCTGGTAAAACAATACCTATTTTCCCAGAAGCTGCGACACGCGCCAGCCGCTATTTCCCCGATGCTTAGAGTTTCGGTGGATGGGCAGTAAAATATGTGTGGCAAACACGCGGAAAAATGGTATAAAAATTAGAGCATCCCGATTTGGTAAAAAGCCTTTTTTAGGAGTGCGATCGTCGCGCCAAGCTTTGCCTATATATCTCGCTTCGTGCTCTGAAAGCGAACAGTCCTGTAAAAGCTATAATTGCGGAAGTGACGAAAGACGAAATAAGTAAGTAACTAGAAAAACCAAGCTGTGCGGAAGTTTTATTTAAAAAAGTATGTCGCCGATCGCAGATGACGGACTCAAACTGAGTCTGACGGATATCAGTTTAAATCGAGTGCATCCTGCGAGGGCTACACCAGCAGAAATAGAAAGAATTTCGCCTGCAGCCTGGGCATATTTGGGAGATGCAGTGTACGAACTCTACGTTCGGAGTTCGTACTTAGTGCCACCCAGAAGATTGCAAGCTTATCACGAATTAGTGGTGGGGCAAGTACGAGCCGAAACTCAAGCGCGTCATTTGCGATCGATCTCTCCTTACTTGAACAGTACAGAATTAGCAATTGTCAAGCGCGGCCGCAATGCTGCAGCGGGCCGTTCTAAGCGAGCAGATCCAGAGATATACCAACAAGCCAGCAGCTTAGAAACTTTGATCGGATATTTGTATCTCACCGATCCCGAAAGATTGACCGAACTTCTGGCACTTTTAGATCTTGAGACTTAAAGGATGATTTAGCAGTTAAGAGTTGGGAATGGGGAGGGATGAGTTAACCATCCTGGCCCGGCTAACATAAAACCGCAAAAATCTCGATCGACAAAACAGGATTGATCAGTTATTAACTAGCAATTTGAACACAGCAAAATCCTTGCTCCCTCGCTAGACTATCTCAAATCTCAAAGCCCAAAGATTGCTCCCTCAATCAAGAATCTCACATCTACAACCTACAATCGACTAGCCTTCAGCCCAAACATTTTGACCACAAGAAACCAATGAGAAAATTTACCAAACCAAACTTTTCGCGGTCCAATTCCGACAGCAAGCCATTCAAAAGCGAAGGCCGCCGTCAGGACTCACAACCATCCTCTCCCCGCTTTGAACGCAAGCCCCGTCCCGATACTCGCGGAGTAGACGCGCCTCAAAAGCGATCGACCTTTGCCCCGCAATCGCGAGAAATGCCCGTGAGAGCAATTTTCAAACGGAGAGTCGATTCCGACAGCCAACCGGAAATTCGCAGAAATAATCATTTCAAAGACAGAGACAGCAGCCCGCAGGAATCCAGGGGCAATTATTACCAAGACAGAGACAGAGATAGCAGCCCGCAGCCGGCCCGCAACAATTTCCGAGACAGAGACAGAGACAGAGACAGCAGCCCGCAGCCGGCCCGCAACAATTTCCGAGATAGAGACAGAGACAGCAGCCCGCAGCCGACCCGCAACAATTTCCGAGACAGAGACAGAGACAGCAGCCCGCAGCCGGCCCGCAACAATTTCCGAGACAGAAACAGAGACAGCAGCCCGCAGGAATCCAGGGGCAATTATTACAAAGACAGAGACAAAGACAATAGCCCGCAGGAATTCCGGGGCAACCATTTCAGAGACAGAGACAAAGACAGAGACACTCGCCCTGTTGACACTGCCTCCAATACAGTCGTGCAACCAGACGCAGACACAGACGACATGATTTACGGCCGCCATGCGGTACAAGCAGCTTTAGAAACAAACCAAGTCCTCAACCGGATCTGGGTTGTTCCCCACCTGCGCTACGATCCCCGCTTTCATAGCTTGCTAACCGAAGCCAAAGCCAACGGCAGCATTATTGACGAAGTTGACGATTTGCGCCTCGACTACATCACGCGCAAAGCAAACCACCAAGGCGTAGCCGCCCAAGTATCAGCTTACGAATACCTGGATTTGAGCGAACTGATCGCAAAGGCTAAGTCGGCTTGCGAAGATCCAGTAATTGTGGTGGCAGAAGGACTCAACGACCCGCACAATCTAGGGGCGATCATTCGCACCGCAGAAGCATTGGGATCTCAGGGCATGGTGATTCCGCAGCGGCGGGCTGTTGGGATTACCTCGGCAGTGAGAAAAGTGGCAGCAGGGGCATTGGAAAGCCTGCCCGTGGCGAGGGTTGTCAATCTTAACCGGGCGCTGGAAGAACTCAAAGAGGCTGGATTCTGGATTTATGGCACTGCAGCAGGCGTCGGTCAATCTATAGAGACAGTCAAGTTCTCCGGGCCCACTGTTTTAGTGGTGGGTGGTGAAGCTGACGGTTTGAGCCTTTTGATACAGCGCGGATGTGACGGATTAGTTTCAATTCCTTTAAGGGGCCATACTCCTAGCCTGAATGTCTCGGTAGCAACGGGGATGGCTTTATACGAAATTTACCGTCAGCGCGGGCCCAAAAAGTTTCACGTACACGGATCGTAAAGGTGCTTGAAAAAAAGAGCACAACAGAGTAGTTTATTGTGGATGCCGCCCAGAATTGAGTGGCACCACACCCGGAACAAGTAAGGATAGCCGATCGACTGTCGTTACTTGTTCATGCGAAAGTAGAAGGGGCCTAGCCCCTACGTTCAAACAAGAATTCGACACCCATCTATTTAGATATATTTAAATAGGTTTGGATCGGTTCTTGGCAGCAGTCAGCCACGTGTAAATAACAAAAGCCTAGGCGTGTTCGCAGCACCCAGAAAACACCGTCAAATACATTAGAAAAGCAGATGAAAGAATTCTTGATTAGCTTGCTCAACTTTTTCGGATTGGCTTGGTGGGTTGAAGTTAAAACTTCAGCGCCGCGGTGCATTTACTATTTTGGCCCGTTCTTAACCGATGGAGAGGCGGAAGCTGCAAAAGCAGGATATGTAGAAGACATAGAAAATGAAGGGGCAGAAGGTGTTAGTGTTTCGATTCACCGCTGCAAACCAATTACTTTGACGGTTGCAGAAGATTTGGGAAAGCTTGGTGATGGAGGGCTGTGGCCGGTTTTGAGCAGTCAGTAGAAACAGGGGAGTTTTGAGTTTTGAGAGGCCTACGCTTCCCTCGCAACGCTGTGCTGTTTTGAGTTGTGAGTTGTAACTTCAAAACACTTGACTGTTGGGTGATAAATTGCTTGTGACACACTCAAAACTCAACACTCGCAATTGCCAACTGCTTCGGGATGACTCTCAATCCAGCGATCAATGTCTGCGATTACCCGATCGGGAATTTCCCATGGGAACAAGTGGGCTGTATTGGGATAACACTGCCACTGACAGTCGTGCAGATGGCGGGCGGTTTCTAGACTGGATGCTGAGGTGATGTGCCGATCGGCCTCTCCGGCCAACACCAAGCTGGGACATTGAATGTCGTTAAGGTGCAGCAGTCGATCGTATCCAGCCCTCAGAGCGGTATTTAACGCCTTGGTGGCAGTGTTGGAAGTCTTGAGGTAGGCGGGGGTACCTGCCTGTGCTAAGTAGCGGTAAGGGGTGGCGTTATGCTGCTGTATCAAGTAGCGAAAGAGCGATCGCCTCGCAAAAGTATCAATATTCCACTGCCAACCGGGTATCGCCCAATTGATAATTCCGGCTAAACCGGTGTAAAGGTTATCTTGCCAAGAGATGGGAGGGTGACTTCCTCGCGGTTTGGCTGCGGATGCGAGTAGAATCAAACCTGTAACTCGCTGGGGATATTTCATGGCTAATTCCAGGGCTAAAATCCCTCCCAAAGACCATCCGATCACCAAACACCGCTCGACTCCTAATCGGTCTAAAAGTGCTTCTAAATCCACCAGATGATCGGTCATTTCAAAGAAAGTTGAGGTGCGACTGTTGCCGTAGCCGCGCAAGTCTGGGGCGATCGTCTGGAAGCGTTTTGATAAGTGTTCTGTGAATACCGACATACAATCGCCGGAACCTGGATGGCCGTGCAAGCAAAGAATCGGAAATCCCTTGCCTTCGACGGAAACACTGAGTTGTTGATGCGGCATTTTTTAACTGTTTGGGCGGTGCGTTGTCCCCCGCTATAAATTGTACATTCCAGCGGTTAAAAGCTGGGGTTTCGGACCATGTAATCGGCAATTTTAGAAATAGACTGGCGCATTTGTAGCTCGCCGCTGCGGCTGTCAATCACAGTAATCACATAGGCCTCGTCGTCAATGCTCATCGCCAAAGTTGTGCCGAGTACCCAGGAATTTTGACCGGTTTTTTCCCCCAACCACTGAGCTTTAGTTCCTTCCAAGGCAGCAAATCCCAGAGCGTGATCGTACTGGCGGTTGAGAGTTTCTATTAACAGTTTAGCACCGGGTGTTTCGCCGTTGTAAATTTGCACCATCATTTCGGTGAGTTCGTTAGCAGTCACGCGGTTGCGACCCGAACCGGGGTTGGAGGGCATAATTCTTTCCCCCATCAACTTGAAGTTGACGCGGGTTACTTCGTAGCCGCTATTATCTAAATATTGATTGATGTAATCCGAACCTAAATAATCGATTAGTTGATTGGTGGCGATATTGCTGCTGCGATAGATCATTTCTTCTAACAGTAGCTGTAGCGGATAATTGCGATTGGACCTAATCTTTGCCGATGCGTCTTCGGTAAAATTACCGCGAGTGACTAATACTTCCTGGTTCAGACTAATTTTTTCTTTATCGACTTTTTGCATCAGGGCGACAGCAATCGGCAATTTAATTAAGCTGGCTGGACTGACAGGAGGTACATCGCCCCGCAGGTTTACGCATTCTCTAGAAAGGTTGCAAATACCGATCGAAGCTTGAGCCGACAAACCGCTTTCTCGGGCAAGCACACCCAAGAAATCAGATTTTGCTTGCTGCACTTGAAAGGTTGCTGCTGTTAAATTTTCCCGGTATTCTTGAGTTTTTGAGGCAGTGAGGGAAGCTAAAAATGAATTTTGAGGAACTTCCTCCAAGTTGTTGAGGGCCTGATGCCAGAAAAATTGAGTTTGCTGCGAATATTCGATCGACTTATTTGGCTGCCGTTTAGTTTCTACGGCTCTGTTGGCTAAACGGACTGCTTGCTGTAAGTTGTCGTTAGCCCTCTGTTCTACTAATATTTGAGCTTCCACCGCTTGCAACTGCTGTAGCAGTTGTTCTTGAGGATTAGCCGCGAAGGGAACTAAGCCGGAAAGGATGGTTGGTTCTGGGGAGGGAGATGAGGGTTGTTCTAATTCGGTGATCAGCCCATCGCGAATTTTGTAGAGTTCGTCGAGGGAACGCGGGTTAGATGATTGAGAGAATGAACTTGCGATGGTTAACATCTGAACCAGTCCAATGCCGGCTACTACTGCCGCCATCTTGTTGGCGATCGACAAAAAACACCTAATATCTCGCATATTTAACATCCTCAACACCACCACATTCAATATAAGCAGCTATTGTTACATCAGTCAAAGGGTTTTAGATTTTAGATTTTAGATTGAAGAACAAATCTAAAATTTAAAATCTAAAATGGTTTTGATCGCGCCAATGTGGCCAAATAACCAAAATAAAGGGAGCGATCGCACCAAAGCGCTCAACCCCCTTTAAATATTGCGAACTATCTACTTTCTGCGCCGCCGTCGCCAGTCAGCACCCAACCGCTTGAGGTAATCCCAGCCGCGTTGGGGCCAGACATGATCGCTACCAATCTTTTCGGCAATCCAGCGAGCGACTTTGGGGCCTGTCCAGTCTCCGCCGTCGGGGGCAGGGCCTTGCAGCGCTTGTCGCAGTTCTTCTTGCTGTTCTGGATTCAGCAAGGATTTTGCAGGAGGGGGCTGGCGGTCTCCGCTGCGATTTCTCACAGAGTTAGGCCCTTCTCGGTTGTAGCGCTGGACAATTTCTTTGGCGTAGTCGTAGTTGAGTCCTACGACTTGGGCTGCTTGTTTGATAGTCCAATTTCGGGACACTAACAGCAGCAAGTGCCAGCGGCGCGACTCTGTGGTGTTTTGTGCCTGCCGGTAGCGAATTTTGAGTTCCTCTGCCGTCAGGTGGGATTCTAAGTGAGCTTTAGGTGGCATTCCTCCAACGGGGCATCGGGAACTTCTTACCATATATCTTGGGTTTTGGGGATAATTCCGGATGAAATTATTTTCCTGGGGATCGATCGGGCAAATAAGTAGCTTTTTTTACCGCAGATGCACGCAGCTAGTCGCAATTGAGGAAGGACTGCTGTTTTTTTGCAGGTGCGCGCAACAGGAGACCACGGCGTGGCGGTGAGCGTTCCCAGCTTTTTTGTGAACCCCAGATTTCTGACAGGCTTGTTGACCTCTGGCACAGGGGGCGTGGATCGGAAAAGGTCGATCGCTATTTTCTTCGATCGGGCAGCGGCCCTTAATTCACTCGGCTGAATGATAACTTTTAGTCATTTTTGACTAAAAAAGTATTCTTCATAATCTGACCCTAATTATTAGGCTATATACCGCCATAATCTAATCTTTTATTATCATATTTTTTTATGTTAAGTTTATTTATTTATAGATTTACAGAAGATTAATCTTCTGTAAAGTCAGCTTAAATGCTGCTAATTATGCTCTTCAAAATAACTTAAGCCTAATAAACAAATATGTATTGTGAACTATAATAGTCTGAACATTCCCCGGAATAAAGCATTCATAATTGGGAATTAGTTTATTTTCTATGCCGTCTTTTTCTTTCCTAAATACTGGGTTGCGTCGAAGAGAAGCTAGCTTCTATCTAATATTTGAGAATTTAGATTGCAGAATTGGGAATGACTAATTTCCTAATGATTGTGATCTTGCATACACATTCTTGGAGGCAGAACCTAATTATGTAGGGGTCTCATTGCACACATTACCCCTTCCTCAGATAATTCGCGCGTCCAACCACTTGTTGCATAAGTTTTGATACAGTTGCATTCTTGGTTTGTTAAAAGATGAGGTAAAAAACTCGATCGCTATTTTGTGTTCGGTGGGATTTGGGGAATTTAATCTATTGTAGATAAAATGACCTATCGCCCGTTAGCGGAGTCCTCTTTGAGGCTCGAACTTTCGCCACAAAAATAGCCGACTTTGCCTTCGGGCTGTAAGCAGGTACAATTGCCAGTTATATTAACTGTATTGTCTCAAAGTAGAAATAATAAAGGTACGAGCATGGCATCCATCCGCGAGTTGCACCGACAACTGGTCAATAAAGAACGCTCTGCTGTGGAAATTACTCAAGAAGCATTAGACCGAATTACCCAGCTAGAGCCGAAGTTGAAAAGCTTTCTGTGCGTGACGGCAGACAGCGCACTGGCGCAGGCCCATAAAGTGGATGCCCAAATCGCAGCCGGAGAGCAAATTGGCCTGTTGGCCGGCATCCCGATCGCCGTTAAAGATAATATGTGCACCGAGGGCGTTCCCACAACCTGCGCCTCTCGGATTTTGGAGAATTTTGTGCCTCCCTACGATGCAACCGTCGTCTCCAAACTCCAAGCAGCCGGTGCGGTGATTGTGGGTAAGGCGAATATGGACGAGTTTGCAATGGGGAGCTCGACAGAAACTTCTGCTTATCAAGTTACCGCGAATCCTTGGGACTTGGAGCGCGTGCCCGGAGGGTCTTCTGGCGGTTCTGCCGCAGCGGTAGCCGCTGGAGAATGCGTCGTGAGTTTGGGTTCGGATACTGGGGGCTCAATCCGCCAACCTGCTGCTTTTTGCGGGTTGGTGGGGCTGAAACCAACTTATGGGTTGGTTTCTCGCTACGGTTTGGTGGCCTATGCTTCTTCTCTCGATCAAATCGGGCCCTTTGGCCGGACTGTTGAGGATACGGCGATTTTGTTGGGGGCGATCGCCGGTTATGATCCGAGAGATTCCACGAGTCTTAATGTCCCAATTCCTGACTACGCTCAAGCTTTAAGACCCAGTTTGCGACCCAAGGGTCAAATTAGAATTGGTGTAATTAAAGAAACTTTTGGTGTAGGGCTCGACTCGGGGGTTAAAGACGCTGTTACTAAGGCGATCGAGCAATTTCAACAATTGGGCGCAGAAATTCAAGTCATTTCTTGTCCCCGGTTCCGCTACGGTTTACCCACTTACTACATCATTGCTCCCTCGGAAGCTTCGGCAAATTTGGCGCGATATGATGGAGTGAAGTACGGTTTCCGATCTCCAGACTCCGATAATCTTTTGGATATGTATACCAAAACCCGCTCTCAGGGGTTCGGTGCGGAAGTTAAACGCCGGATTGCGATCGGCACTTACGTATTGTCGGCTGGATATTACGATGCCTATTATCTAAAAGCTCAAAAAGTTCGGACGTTGATTAAAGAAGACTTTGAAAAAGCTTTTTCTCAAGTTGATGTTTTAGTCTGTCCCACTGCTCCTACTACCGCATTTAAGGCAGGCGAAAAATTCAATGACCCCCTGAGTATGTATTTGTCAGATTTGATGACTATTCCCGTGAATCTTGCTGGTTTGCCAGCTTTGAGTTTGCCCTGCGGATTTGATGATAAAGGACTGCCCGTGGGTATACAACTGATTAGTAATGTTTTGCAAGAATCTCGGTTGTTTCAAGTGGCTCACGCTTACGAACAGTCTACGAATTGGCACTTACACCACCCGGAATTGCATTAATTTTTGAAAATCGGCGGAATACGGTGGCGGAAGTTAGTAATCGATCTTGGCTAATTGTCTGAATTAATAATTTGCCATTAGCTTTTGAGCGATCTCTAATTTCCCGCGTGCTCTATCTATGAACAATTTGCTAGTATTCCTTTTGTCTAAATCGCTAATAGCTTTTGGGATAGTTTTGGCCGTTGCTTATTCTGCTGCTTGTGTATTCCTATTTGTAGCGCAAGGTAAGTTTATCTTTTTTCCTGCGCGGGCGATCGAAACTACGCCAGATGATTTTCAGTTGAAATATCAAGATGTCTGGCTGCCAATTTCAACTAAAACAGGCGCGGTTGACAGCGTGCACGGGTGGTGGATTCCTGCCTCGGAAAATCCCCCCAGCCCCCCCTTAGCAAGAGGGAGAGCAAGAAAGGGAGAGGCTGTTCCCTCTGTTAACACCGGAGACTCGGATAGCCCCCCCGGCCCCCCCTTGCCAAGGGGGGGAGCTAGAGGAGTCGGAACGTCCCCGCAAAGTGATAGACCGACAGTTGCTCCGCTTCCCCCCCTTAACAAGGGGGGGTTAGGGGGGGTAGTTTTGTACCTGCACGGCAATGCTTCAAATGTGGGTTCAAATGTCGAACACGCTCATCGATTTCATGGATTAGGTTTGTCGGTATTTGTGATGGATTATCGTGGTTATGGAAAAAGCCAGGGCGATTTTCCCAGTGAATCTCAGGTTTATGAGGATGCTCAACTTGCTTGGGATTATTTGGTGAAACAGCGGGGGATTAACCCGAATCAAATTTATATCTACGGTCATTCTTTGGGAGGGGCGATCGCGATCGATCTAGCCGTGCGTCACCCGGAGGCGGCAGGGGTAATTGTAGAAGGCTCTTTTACTTCGACGCGGGCGATGGTGAATTTCCAAAAAGGGCTGTTTTGGATGTTTCCGATCGATTTTTTGCTGACACAGCGGTTTGATTCTCTTTCAAAAGTCGATCGCCTGCAAATGCCCGTGCTGTTTATTCACGGAACTGCTGACAATGTAGTTCCAGTGGAAATGACCAAAAAACTGTTTGATGCAGCACCTGAACCCAAACAGCTTTACATAGTTCCTGATGGAGGTCACACTAATGTGGCACAGATCGGGGGCGCAGAATATCTGCAAATACTGAGCCAATTTTTAGGTTCTTCAAAGTAGATAAAAGCTATTGGCGGTAACAGGTTAAGTTTGATATCTGTACCGCCTGCTCGCACTTCTAACAGTAGATATCTAAAGCGGAGTAGTTATCCCGATGATACCGCTTAGTATAACCTTAATACATTCAGCCACCAGTCATTCACGGCATAGCAATAATTGCAATAATTGTTCGTACTTATAGCTTGTTCTTTCTTAACTTCGCAGCCGCGCCGAGATGTTTTTCGATCCGGCATCCGGGCGCCGCAGAGATTGGCACCTGTGAGATTAGTTTTGTTCAACCTCGCATCCCTCAAGTCTGCCGATCTAAGGTCGGCACCGCTGAGATTTGCACCGCTTAAATCGGCTTCTTGGAGGTCGGCACCGGTGAGATTTGCACCGCTTAAATCAGCATTTCTCAGGTCGGTTCTATTTAGTTTAGCAGCGCTCAAATTACTGCATTTTAAGTTAGCCAACTGGAGGGATGCGCCTCGCAGGAAACTCTCGCTGAGGTTGGCATTTTCTAAGTTGGCTCCCCTGATGTCTGCCCTGCTCATATCGGCTTTGCTGAGGTCGGCGTCAGCCAAAAAGGCGTTTCTCATGTTGGCGTGGTTTAAATTAGCTTCCATTAAATCAGCCGCAGTCAAATCGGCATCAACTAAGTCGGCCCTGTTGAGAGTGGCGCGGCTCAAGGAAGCGCCAAACAAATCTGCACGGCTCAAGGAAGCGCCAAATAAGTCGCATCCGGGACATCCTCTGGTTTCTAGCAGCCGCTTGACTAGAGACAGATTTTGAGCTTGCAAGGGAAGTGCGGCGCAAAATGGGAGTAGCATTATCGCTGCAGTCAGAATTTTCAGTTGGATTTTGGTCATAGTTTGGGTAAGTCCTGTAACTGCCTTTCATCACCGATTTGTCTGCTGGACTTACGCGCGCGGGGTGAAAAACCCGGTTTCCTCGTTAATTTCTCGCTGTCAAACGCAATATTCTTAGCAGAAACCGGGTTGTTTGCCCAAGTCCTAGTCTAGTGGATGGACGCGCCTCGACGGTGTAAGGTTCGATCGCGCTCACGAGTCCGGATATTACTTACGCCTTTGGGATGAGAGCGCGCCTCAAGGCTCCCTTGCAGCGAACAGCGAACTGCCGGAGTCCCTGAATACCAGGGATTTTGGAGCTTGCGACGGCTGCGGCAAGTGGTTGACTCCGACAGCGCATAAGTATTTGTAATCGATGCAGTGGGATTTTGCTGCGGAGGGTGATCGTTCTCCGTACAGGCGATCGGTAAATAAGCCAATTGGCTTAGACTCTTAAGACATATTGCTGATGCGCTGCCTTCTATAAAAAAGATAGCATTTTTATGTGATCCCCGAAATAATACCGAGCCAGCAAGTATAAAAAAGATACCGGGTGTCTCGGCGGGCGGGAAAATAGGGTACAGCTAATACTTTCATACGAGGAAAATAGATGTCTAACAGCATAGATCAACTTGCAGAAGGCGGCAGGGGGATCAAACTCATGTGGCAGATTGCAGACGAGATCAGTTACACCCGGACTCTCGACAATCGAAACTGTTTGTGGCTGACCAAAACTTACGAAGTAGAAGGTCGCAAGCGATCCCAAAATTTTATAAAAAAAGCTAGCGTTTTAGATGGATTAATGAATTTATTAAACACCTGGGATTGGCAGAGTAAACAGCAGCAGGAAGAAGAGTTCCATGAAACTTGTATTCAACATATTAGCCTGCAAGTCAACACAGATGTGAATGCTTTAACTCAAGTTTTGTTGTGGTTTGAGCAGTTGAAAGATTTATCGCTCCCCAATGAGGTTTGGTGGAAGTTTCAGTTGGCGCTGGCTGAAGGTTTCACTAATGCAGTTCGCCACGCTCACAAAAATCTGCCAGTAGAAACTCCTATTCAACTGGAAATTATGGTGTTTAACGGACGGTTGGAACTCAAAGTTTGGGATTGTGGCCCTTGTTTTGATTTTGATGCTAAGCTGAAGGAAATTCTGGTAGCAAATAGAAATAACTGCTTGGATTTAGAGGTTTTGAACGATGCTTGCTTGATGCCTAGCAGACAAAAAACTTTGGAACCGTCTCTATTTCTAATTGCTGGGTAGCTTTGGGGTGATGGACAATTAACAGACTGGCACGGTGAAAAATGTGTTATGCTAAAAACGGTGTTAGGGGAAAAGTTACGGGTTTTGTCTCCGCGTAGGTGAGGGGTTTTAAATACTGCCAACCTGCTGCAGCTTGGGTTAAGAGCTATGGTCTTGGGTAATTCTATAGCAGTTCGATTGAAACGGGTGCATCTGTCTAATTAAATATTAAAAACTAAACATTAAAAGTTAAAAATTATTCACAATATTTTTTGAGCTTTTAATTTATCATAGTATCTGGTTGCTCACCAATTACTAATGATTTCCAAAGAAACTTTATTTGTTCTGTCTCTATTTCCCTACTTGGGATTTCTCTGGTTTTTGACTCGATCGGGAAAAACACCCCGTTTAGCTCTGATGGGATTTTACGGCACTCTCGTTTTTGTAGCGGTGACGATTCCCGCCGCAATTTACGCAAAAGTTGCCTACAACGAGTCACTAGCAAATGTCGATTGGCTGCACGGTTCTGCGGAACTATTCTTGACACTTGCCAATATTTTATTAGTTTTAGGCTTTAGAGAAGCGGTGATTAAAGCCAAAGCATCCTCGCCCGAATAAACTTGAGAGGGTAGTTGGGATTAATGCGAAACTTTCATTTGGCTAGCGTCTGTTTAGTTGGGCGAGATAAGTGACATACTTGTGAAGGCGATCGGTTTCAGTGTCAAGTAAACGACTAGCCCAAGAATGTACATTAAGTTGCGATCGCATTTCTCGAAATGCCACAGTATCTCCGCGATTGTCTAGAGGAAAAACCCAAGCATCAAATCCAGCCGACTTGAGACGGCTAACAGTTCCCTCGCCATCTTGCACCCACAATTGTGGGTTAATGCGAAGGGGTTGACATGAATATTCACCGACAACAATTCCCCCCAAAGAAACGCTAGCATCTTCTCCCCGATTGGAAAGTTCTTGCAAAATAGCTTTGAGGGAATTGAGTTTTTTCCCGTCTTGTACTTGTTGCGGTGTAAGCTTGAAAATCACCATTTCTAAAACTTCGACAGGTTTTGTCGATCGTACAACGTTGACTGGTTCCGCCGGCCAACGGTTGTTTATTTCCGGTTCCGCCTTCTCGATTTCCTCTTCAACCTGTACGGTTTCAACGGGCTTTGCAGTGTCTACAATTATCTGAATTTCTTCCCCATCTTTCTCAATTTTTCCACTAATCAGTAAGATAGCATTCTCTACAATGTAAGGTTTCACTTGTTCGTAAGCCTTGGGGAACACAACCGCTTTTATTTGATGTGTCAAATCTTCTAATTGCAAAATTGCCATCGCATCGCCTTTTTTAGTCACTACCAGCTTGATAGCGCTGATCATGACAATAACTGATACTTTCCCCTTTTTATCTGCTAACTGTTCGAGAGTCACCACATCGGGGTCTGGGTTTACTTGCATGAGAAACTTTAGGGGATGTTCTGACACATAAAAACCAAGTAATTCTTTTTCTAAACGCAATTTTTCCTGTTTGTCATAATCTTGTACCAATTTAGATTTTGGCGCCGACTCATAGGTATTGACCGACTTACCAAAGCTATTCGCACCTAACAAATCAAAGAGATTGCCTTGGCCACTTTCCCGATCTCTTTTGCGGTCTTGCGCCCATTTCACCACCCCTTCGATGTCGTTTACTAATTGATGACGGTTGGGCTCAATTTTATCAAAAGCTCCGCATTGAATTAAAGCTTCTAGAGCGCGGCGGTTGACAGAATGGAGATTTACGCGATCGCACAAATCAGCCAACGATTTAAACTGACCCCCTTCCTGCCGCGCAGCCAAAATATTTTCAATTGCCGATTCTCCCACATTTTTAACAGCCGAAATCCCAAACAAAATTTTATCTTTTGCAGAACCAGTCATCTGTTTCGGTATCGGTGTAAAAGTAAGTTCCGAGCTATTAACATCGGGCGGCTCAACCTCAATACCCAGCTTCAGACAATTGGCAATATATTTCTGTACTTTATCCTGATCGCCCCTGTTAGCAGTCAGCAGTGCAGCCATATATTCTAGAGGATAATTCGCCTTTAAATAGGCAGTTTGATAAGTGATATACGCATAGGCCATTGAATGGGATTTATTAAAACAATATTCCGCGAATTGCAGCATCTGCGCGAACAGTTTATCAGCAATTCTTTGACTGACTCCATTCTTAGTTGCGCCGTCGATAAATGTTTCCTTTTGCTTCTGCATTTCATCAGCTTTCTTCTTGCCCATTGCGCGCCGCAGCAAGTCAGCTTGACCCAAAGAATAGCCCGCCAAATCTTGAGCCATCCGCATAATTTGCTCTTGAAAGCAAAGCGTTCCGTAAGTCTCTTTTAAAATCGGCTCTAATAGCGGATGATCGTACTCAACTGTTTTACCATGCTTGCAGTCAATAAACTGAGGAATCAAACCTGCGTCCAGCGGCCCAGGTCGGTAAAGTGCCAAAATAGAAGAAATATCATCCAGACAGGAAGGTTTGAGTTTTTTCACTACATCCAGCATTCCAGATGATTCTAGCTGAAAAATACCTTCTAAATCTCCTCTTTCTAAAAGTCTATAGGTTTTATCTACATCATCGGGTAACTTTTTGATTCTGCCAAAAGTCTCTTGAGCTCTGCGCTCTATATCAGAAGGTAGCATTTCTGGATCGACAATTAGATTTTGGGTTTGCTTAATATAATCAACAGTTTTCTGGAGCGTTGTTAAGTTTTTCAATCCCAAAAAGTCCATTTTCAGCAGCCCCAAAAATTCCAAATCTTCCATGAAATATTGGGTAATCACAGCACCCTCATTATTCTTTTGCAGCGGTACAATTTCATCCAACGGCTCTGAGGAAATTACCACACCTGCCGCGTGAACACCATAGGTTTTGTTAGTTCCTTCAATGCGAATTGCCATGTCAATCCACTGACGAACGGGGACTTCAGTACCAGTTTCTGCATTTATGCAAATTGTATTTTCATAGTTGTCTTTAAATTCCTGTGCAGGTGTGTCATTGGAAATCATCACTTTAAGTTTTTCCGGTTTTCCCCTGGACACGGGAATTAGTTTAGCCATTTCGTCGGCTTTTTTGTAGGGAATACCTAACACTCTCCCAACATCTTTCAAGACAGCTTTTGATGTCATTCTGTTGAAAGTAATAATTTGCGCTACGCGCTCGCTACCATATTTTTCCGTAACGTATTTAATCATGTCGTCCCGTCTTTCTATGCAGAAATCGCTATCAATATCTGGCATAGATTTCCGTTCGGGATTGAGAAATCGCTCGAATAGTAGTCCGTGGTGTACGGGGTCGATATTGGTGATTTTGAGGACGTAGGCAACTAGAGAACCTGCGGCAGAACCGCGTCCTGGCCCTACTGGAATATCGTTGTCTCTAGCATATTTTATGTAGTCCCAAACTACTAAAAAATATTCCGAAAAGCCCATCTGCTGAAGCATTTTCAGTTCGTATTCTAGTCTTTGTTTGTAGACTGGGGGGATTTCATTTCTGGTGCGGGCTTTGAGGCGTTCTAACAGTCCCAGCCAGGATATTTCTTCTACATAAGTATCGGCTGTATGTTCTGGAGGAATTGGAATTGTGGGAATTCGAGCTTCTCCTGTGAGCTCGTATCTCGATACTTTATTTGCGACCTCTAGGGTATTTTCGATCGCCTCTTTGATTGTTTCATCATCCAAATGATCTCGAAACAGTTGCGCCATCTCCTCGGCGGACTTAAGATATTCAGTACCGCTGTAGCGCATCCGCTTGTCTTCTTCAATCAGTTTGTTGGTGTTAATGCACAGCAAAGCATCGTGTGCTTCTACGTCGTTGCAGGAAATATAGTGAGAATCATTGGTGGCAATTATTTTAATCTTGAGTTCGCGGGCAATTTTAACGATTTCAACATTAACAATCCGGTCTTCCGGGGAACCGTGGTCTTGAATTTCTATATAGTAATCTTCCCCAAATACTTCT
This sequence comes from Microcoleus sp. Pol12B5, assembly GCF_036701335.1. Taxonomy (NCBI): domain Bacteria; kingdom Bacillati; phylum Cyanobacteriota; class Cyanophyceae; order Oscillatoriales; family Microcoleaceae; genus Microcoleus; species Microcoleus sp. Pol12B5. Next base: position 59,570 of record NZ_JAUBQQ010000005.1, read on the forward strand.
TTATACCAACTGGCTACTTCACGGGCAGCATCTAACTTGTTTTGCAGAATCATTTGGGGAACTTCGCCACCCAAACAAGCACTGGTAACAATTAAACCTTCGGAGTATTGTTTTAGCAGTTCCTTGTTAATGCAGGGGCGGGCAAAGATACCTCTTTCAGGCATTCCCTTTAAGTGGGAAATTGTGGTTAGTTTGACGAGGTTTTTATAACCTTGGGTATTTTTAGCTAAAACAACTTGATGGTATTTTCTTCTACCTCGAACTTTTACTTCAATGTCGCCGTTGACGACATACATTTCATTGCCAATAATCGGCTTAATATTTTTATTTCGGCAAACTTTGATGAGTTCGATCGCGCCGTACATCACGCCGTGGTCTGTAAGGGCGATCGCGGGCATCCCCAATTCCACCGCCCGTTCTGCGAGCTGTTGTAGCTGAGAAGCCCCATCTAGTAAGCTATAATCGCTGTGAATGTGCAAACCAACGAAGGACATAGGGATTTTAGATTTTAGATTTTAGATTTTAGATTCTACACTATCCGCGTGTCAAAGTGTAAAATAAAAAACAAACTTTTATGTTACTTTTGAGATAATTTTGGTAGGGGATACGAGACCGCAGCGCATCAGTTCGCCTCCGCCGTATTTGTTAACAATTATCAATTGTTGAGTTAGGAGTTCAAAGTTATGCGTTAAAATCTTGATCGCTAGAGTTAAGCATTTGCTGTGATTTTTTAAGTGCAAAACAAGGTAATTAAATGCCGCACAATTATCAACTAGCTCTCGAACAAATTCCCCCACTGGCTCAAACTATTGGGGAGCAGTTTAGCAGTTTGCCTCAAGTTGTAGCCGTCGTTTTAGCAGGTTCTCGAACAACTCTCGTTACGGATGAGTCATCGGATTTTGATTTTTACGTATATGTTAAAGAGGAAATTCCTGTTGACATACGGGAGGCGATAGCGAGACAATTTTCCGATCGCATTTCAATCAACAATCAATTTTGGGAACCCGGAGACGAGTGGATAGATATTAACACTGGCTGCGGTATAGATATTATGTACCGCAGGCCCGAATGGATCGAAGAAGAACTCGATCGCATCCTGGTAAAATATCAAGCATCAGTAGGTTATTCAACCTGTTTTTGGTGGAACATTCTCACCTCAGTATCATTGTATGACAGAGACGGTTGGTTTCAGCAATTTCAAGCCAATGTCGATCGACCTTATCCAGAACAACTCCGTCAAGCCATAATTGCCAAAAATTATCCGATTTTGCGCCACCAGATTTTTTCATTTCGCCACCAGCTAGAATCCGCTGTTTTGCGCCGCGATTCAGTAAGTATTATCCACCGAACAGCCGCTTTTTTAGGCAGTTATTTTGATATTATTTTTGCTGTTAATTCTATCCCTCATCCGGGCGAAAAGCGTCTGGTAGAAAGGGCAACAGCTTTGTGTTCAAAATTGCCGGAAGATTTGGAAAGCCAAATTCACAGTCTAACTAATTCTATTTCGTTACCTGCAGGCGATCGCCAAATTTTACATTGTCTTGATGGACTGGTTGACAGTCTCGATCACTTGTTGATTGAGGCAGGTTTAATTGCTACTAATTCTCTCGCTAACTAGGTAAGTGCAAAAAAAACAGAGTGCCATATCCTAGGGTTAGCAGTGTGCACCTCCCTAAATAGCGATCGAACTTTTACAAATTTGCTTGTTGCAAATAACGCTCCAAATCTTTAATCCGTTCTTGCGTCACTCTTGCCCTGCAATAACCGTAGGTAGAAGCAGCCAAAGAACCGCCTTCAAACTGCCCCATTTCATAATTGCAAGATTCATCTCTAAACTTGAGCCAACTACGCTGTGCTACTATCAATCTTTGCTTTTGTTTGCTGTTGAGTTTCGGCTGAAGTTGCTGATATACTTGATTGAGTTTCCTGTCGGCTGCCTGAAACTCCTGACTGGAACACGCATTCTGCTCCTGTGTAGTTTGAGGACTTTTGCAGTTGGGCTGTTGAGCGAGTTGCAAGGAAGTGTTGCTGGCTTTGCTAGGAAGCAAAAATCCGGCTGTTAACAACAGCGAACTCGTGGCTAATTTGACCCAAATAGTGATTTTTTTCAAAATATTTACCTCTTTTTCAATCTTTAATTTTTTCGGGTTGAGCCGATCGCCAAATCCACCAAGCCGCCGCCCACAAAGTAAAATTGCCGAAGAGAGTCATCGCCGCTTGCAGGGTAACTATCCATTCTAGGGCTGGGGAGTTGTCAAAATAGTGCCATGTACAGGCACACATAGCGCTGACGAGAGCGGGCAGCATTCCGGCGGAAAGGGCCCACCAAGCTCGGTTTTGAGTGACTTCGCCGTAAGTCCAAATTAACCAGATGGCGGCAATCCACTCGACGACGCTAGAGACGTGAATAATCCAGGTGGGAATTGACAAAGCGTGCATTTTTTGTATTGTGAACGAAGATGAAAGATTTATCGATCGGGACTTACGCAACGGTCATATAAAGTATGATGAGTCAGTCGATTTTAGATTTTAGATTTTAGATTTTAGATTTACTCCACAGATGAATCTTGGAGCTTGAGCTTTGGTCTAAAATTTTAGGAGCATCCACGACTTAAGTCGGGGCTTGTACCTGTTTTTGGGCTGGTCATACAATTTTAGATTAGCGATTCGAGATTTTATTAGATTTGCGATTTGAGCTGACTGATGACGTAAAGCCTTGAAGCTTACTGACAGTAGCGTTTTTTTGGGTAGTAGTATTATCAAATTTCAAATCTCAAAAAAATCTAAAATCCAAAATCTAAAATCTAAAATACTTAGATTCTCCATCACAAACAAACAAAAGAGTAGAAATGCGAGCAATTTTGTGCGGCTATTACGGTAAAGGCAACGGCGGCGACGAGGCGCTGTTGGCATCGCTACTGCAAATGTTACCAGATGGCGTGACGCCGATCGTCCTGTCTGGCAATCCTGTTGAGACAAATCAGCGGTACGGGGTAGCTGCGCGCGATCGCATGAATGCCTTTCAAGTTCTCGAAGCACTCCGCACCTCCGACGCCCTAATCTGGGGCGGCGGTAGTTTAATCCAAGACGCTACTAGCATTGTGAGTCCTTTCTATTATGGTGGTTTGATGGGATTAGCGCAGCAGATGGGCTTAAAAACTGTTGCCTGGGCCCAGGGAATTGGGCCTTTGAAGCGCGAAATGACTCGCAAGTTATCTCAGCGCTGTTTTGCGGGATGCACCGGCGTCAGCGTGCGGGATAAAGGTTCAGCTACTTTACTTGCAGATTGGAAAATTCCCTTTACTTTAGCGCCCGATCCGGTGTGGGCTTTGGAGAACTCGCCCGTGTCGGGTTTGTGGGATTTACCTGCGCCCAGAGTAGCTGTTTGTTTGCGTTCTCATCCTACACTAACTACCGCCCGTTTATCAATCTTAACTCAAGCTTTAGTTGACTTTCAAAAAGCAACTCGCACCTTAATTTTGCTGCTGCCTTTTCAAGCGTCTCACGACTTAGAAATTGCCCAACATTTGCACGAAGCCCTGCCCAAAAGGAGTCGCATCCTCAGTTTAGACGATCCGAGAAAATTGAAAGGAGTGTTCCGGGGAGTCGAAATGGCGATCGGGATGCGCTACCACAGTTTAATTATGGCAGCATCGGAAGAATGCCGCTGTTTTGCCCTCAGCTACGATCCGAAAGTCAGCCAGTTAATGGAAGAGCTAGAAATGCCGGGATACTTATTATCAGAATTGCCAGACGATCCTTATTTAATCAGCAAAACCTGGATCGAACACTATGCTAACGGCGACGCCTTATCGTCAGACAGGATAAAATTTATAGTAGAGCGATCGCTCTTTCATCGCGAAGTATTGCGAGCCGCGCTCCAATAATCTCATTCAGAGGTGAAATACAATGACAGTCAGTACAGCCGACTTAAAAATTACCTGGGAAAAATTGCCAGACGACTTCATTTTAGACGAGCAACCAGTGGAAAATATCGACCAACCCTTGGTAGCCGCCGCCTTGCGCGAAATCTTAGAAATCGCAGGGCTAATTGTAACAGGAATATTAGTTGCCCCAAACATGGGAATTTGCGCTACATTAAACGGCAAGCTAGTTATTAAAGCTCCAGATTGGTTTTATGCCCGCAACGTCCAGCCGCTTTCCAGTCAAGAAATTCGCCGCAGTTACACTCCAAACTTAGAAGGAGACATTCCGGCGATTGTCATGGAATTTTTGTCAGCTAGTCCCAACGATGAATATTCTAGCAAACAAACTTATCCGCAGGGAAAATGGTTTTTTTTACGAACAAGTATTGCGAGTTTCAATCTATGCACTTTTTGAGCCTGCCGCTGGAGTGTTAGAAGTCTACCAGTTGGATTCATCAGGAAAGTATGAAGTACAACCACCAGATTTAAACGGCCGTTATTGGATTGCAGGAGTTGGGTTATTTCTGGGGGTTTGGCAGGGAACAAAAGCCGAAAGAACGGGATATTGGTTGCGGTGGTGGGATGAGAGCGGAGAAATGTTATTGTGGGGAGCAGAGATGGTAGAAAGGGAAAGGCAGCAAAGGGCGATCGCTCAACAGCAAGCCGAACAAGAACGAGAACGATCGGAAAGATTAGCCGCCCAATTAAGAGCAGCAGGCCTTGAACCAGAAGCCTAATGCAATAATGAGCAATTTAAAATTGTCCCTCTGCAATTTAAGATTGCTCATTAATTAAAAAGTATTGGCTAAGATCGCAAAAATCAATATTTATCTGCGTTAATCCACGTTCATCTGCCTTCATCAGCGGTTCAAAATTACATTCAGGAGACAGCAAAATTGGCAAGAGTAAGAGTGCGGGAACACGTCAATCCCCTATCAATTAGATATCAAGCATCTGCAAGTCCCCCGGATTGGACTAAAATCTATGCCGACTTAAATTTACCGCTGCATTTAGATATTGGCTGCGGCAGAGGACGGTTTTTGTGGCACATGGCGCAAATCCAAACAGACTGGAACTTTCTCGGATTAGAAATTCGCGAACCTCTGGTAGAAGAAGCGAATCTTTGGCGGGACGAAAAAGGCTTGACAAATTTGCACTATTTGTTTTGCAATGCGAATAGTTCCCTGAAGCCAATTTTAGAAACTTTACCCGCAGGCACTTTGCAGCGAGTTAGCATTCAATTTCCAGATCCGTGGTTCAAGAAAAAGCACCACAAACGGCGGGTGGTGCAGCAGGAATTAGTCAATGAATTGGCAAATTATCTGGCAATTGGTGGGGAAGTTTTTATCCAGTCAGATATTGAAGAAGTAGAAAGAGAAATGTGCGATCGCTTTTCATCTCACCCGATTTTTAAACGTCAAAATGGCGGCGAATGGTTAGCAGAAAATCCCCTGCCTGTGGCTACAGAAAGAGAAATTGCTACTCTGAAACGGGGTGAACCAGTTTATCGAGCACTCTATCAAAAATAATGCTTGCTTTCGCAAACTCACCTTTGTCATAAATGTTATAACTTACATCTTGCACCTTGGTTAGGAATAGGCAAGATGCCTGTTCCACAAAACTTAATTTTCTTGTGGAACGGGCCGGAGAGCCCGTTCATAAAAGAATTATTTCTAACTTAAACCCAAGACGGCAGCCACATCCGAATATTGAATTCCCACTTCGACAAAGGCAGTCCCAAATAGATAGGCATCCAGAAAATAAAAGCACCCAAAACCAGAAAAATAATTGTTACCCCCATCCCTCGGAGTCTAGTTTGAGGGCTGTGCAGCCACCTGTCAACCCACCAAGCAAGTGCTAAGCCTGAAAACACAGAACAGCCCATATAATGGTATAAAAATATGCAGCGAGTCACCTTCACCCAAGGCAGCAAATTAGCGGCCCAATTAACTATTAAATATAACCCCAGCCACATTTCAGCAGTCGGCGGAAACAAAATCGGCTGCTGCTGTTCTATCCTTTCAACAGAAGCCTCGTTGCGCGTTTGCAGCCACACCAAAATTCGGTGAACTAAAACTCCTATTACTAGCAGTAAAGCTAAGGTTGACAGCCACCAAAGGAAGGGATTTCCCATTGCATGAACGTCAAAAATTACCTCAGTTGCACCTTCAGGTAAAGGCGGCAAAACCGGATCTGATTGTGCATTGTTGCTAGCTTTTTTGAAGAAGTAAACTATCGGGCGCAGCATCAACGGCCAGCCGTACCACGCGGAACAGTAAGGATGCACATCTGGGCCACTTTTAATCCGCTGGTGATAAGTCAAGATTTCCGTTTGCATCTGCCAGAAATTGGGAGTTGGATTAAAGTGCAGGTGAGGAATCCAAGAGATGCTGTAAACTAGAATAGGAATAATAGCTAGACTCAAGCAGAGTTCTATAAAATTGAGTTTAGTCAGTTTTTGTACTGGACTTTCGGCAGGAATTAGAGGTGAATCTACCTCGCGGCTTTGTTCTTCATTTCCTCTGTTACCCTGGATAAAACGAACGACCCAAGCACAGATTAAAATTAGATAAGTACCGAAAAGGAACCATAATCCGTTCCATTTGATAGCCGCAGATGCGCCGAAACCTATTCCGGCGAGTACCAGCCAAAGCCAGCGCTTTTTGCCTTCGGCTTCTACGGATTTTAAAATAAATAACTGACCTAAAATTCCAAATAAAACCAGATAAATGTTGTTCAGCGCGTAGCGAGACTCAACTAAAAACAGACCGTCGCAAGCGATCAATAAAGCAGCAATAAAAGCAAAGGTGCGGCGCGGAACTAGCTGATAAGCCAGGGTTCCCACAACTAGCGGAATAAAGGAACCTGTAAGAGCATTCAGCCAACGGTAATCCCAAGGAGAAAGCAGGGAACCAGCCATACTGTTGACGGCTGTTTTGCCGAAGGGAAGGTGAGTGCCAATCCAAATGCCGATCGCAATTATGTACTGGCTCAGAGGCGGGTGAGCGTTGAAAAAAGGAGTTTTTGTGAGATAATTGTTGGCAAATTTAGCGTAATAAACCTCGTCAAATACTAAAGTGTTAAATCGCTCTAGTTCCCAAAAGCGGAGAGTTAAGGAAAATAGAAAGATGCCGAGCATTGCTAGGGAGAAAATAACATTCGATTTGTTAAATTGTTTTTTCTTGATTTTCATAAAACAGCAGCAAATAATAGATACTAAATTTGAGGGCGATCGCTAATTTAAAATTCCTGAGTATAGAGTAACGTAAAATAGGACTTGCGCCGAAACAGAATTTTTGAGGAGAAACCGGGTTTTTTTGAAATACCCGGTTTCTTAAACCCGGTTTCTAATAATGCTTGGAGAGTGCAGCGAGAAGGAGTAGCGACTATTGTTTCATCAAATGCTCCCGATCTAATTGGCAAGCAGGAAGGAAAAGGGTGCATCACAAGGTGCGATAGATTATGATAGCAGCTATCATGTCTTTTGTGAGCGAGTGCTTATGAATCCCATACTTTCGATTTGGGGGCCTTGGGGGTTAGCTGTAGGTGCGACTATCCTGATGGGATCTGCTGCCGCGCCAAATCCCCAAACATTTGAAAGCTTTGCTGATTTTTGTACAAACAAAGAGAATTTGCCCCCTGAAACCAGACATACGGTGGAGGTGTTGCTATCAAAAGCAAAAACACAAGAGTGCGATCGCGCTCAAACAGCACTGACTAATCTCACAGAACTTTCCCTAATTCGCAATCAAATAGTCGATATCAAACCATTATCAAAATTCACCAATCTGAGAGAGCTCAACCTCAGTACAAATCAAATAACAGATGTGCAACCCTTATCGGGACTGACTAATCTGAGATCCCTCGTCCTCAATTTCAATCAAATCTCAGACGTGAAACCATTATCGGGGCTGACTAATCTGACAGACCTTTTCCTCGAAGCTAATCAAATCGTAGATGTAAAACCTTTAGCGGGATTAACTAATCTAACAAAGCTGTCACTCGAAGCTAATCAAATTGTAGATGTGACACCTTTATCGAGAATGACTGAGTTAAATTTTCTTTATTTGGGTGACAATCAAATCTCAGACGTGAAACCATTATCAGGACTGACTAATCTCACACTACTTTACCTAGCTGACAATCAAATAGTCGATATCAAACCATTATCAAAATTCACCAATCTGAGAAGGCTCAACCTCAGTATAAATCAAATAACAGATGTGCAACCCTTATCGGGACTGACTAATCTGAGCTCTCTCGTCCTCAATTTCAATCAAATCTCAGACGTGAAACCATTATCGGGGCTGACTAATCTGACAGACCTTTTCCTCGAAGCCAATCAAATCGTAGATGTAAAACCTTTAGTTGGATTAACTAATCTAACAAAGCTGTCCCTCGCATCTAATCAAATTTTAGATGTGACACCTTTATCGAGAATGACTGAGTTAAATTTTCTTTATTTGGGTGACAATAAAATTGCAGATGTGAAACCATTATCGGGATTTGCCAATCTGATACTGCTTTTCCTCGAATCCAATCAAATCGCAGATATCAAACCTTTAGCGGGATTGACAAATCTGACCGCCCTACACCTCAGTAGAAATCAAATCGCAGATATCAAACCTTTAGCGGGATTGGTATATCTGACCACCCTCGATGTCAGTAGAAATCAAATCCCGGATGGAGAAGCCGATCGATTAATTGAGAAAAACAAACAACGATTAAATCAAAAAACAGATGAAGCCGAGCGATTGGTTGAGGAAGCTGGGCGACTATTCGATCGGGAAACAGCAGCATCTTACCAGGAGGCATTGCAAAAGTTTGATGCAGCGCGTTCGCTTTATCAAATGCTTAGAAATCGGGACAAGGAAGCTAAGACGCTGAATATAATGGGCTTGATTAGTAATAGATTAGGAGAAAGACAGCAAGCCCTGAACTACTACAAGCAAGCCCTTTCTGGGTCTCAGACTGTAGGCGATCGCCAGATGCAAGCCCTCATCCTCAACAATATCGGCGCCTTCTACTATGCTTTGGGAGAGAAACAGCAAGCCATCGACTACTATAACCAAGTCCTTTCCTTAATTCGGGAAATGGGCGATCGCCCTGAAGCAAGTATCAACCTCAGCAACATCTCGAACCTACCCGCAAACAGCGATAGATCTTCGGTCAATCGCACTGCGGAAGCCACCACACTCAACAACATCGGCTTAGCCTACAAAGATTTTGGAGAAAAACAGAAAGCAAAAGAGTATTTTAACCAAGCCCTTACCTTATTCCGCGCTATGGGCGATCGGACTAAGGAAGCCACTATCCTCAACAATATTGGCTTAGTCTATTCAGATTTGGGAGAAAAACAAACAGCCCTCGACTACTACAAACAAGCCCTAGATTTGAGACAAAAAGCGGGCGATAGGCGTGGAGAAGCCAACAGCCTCAACAATGTAGGTAATACTTACTCAGAATTGGGAAAACTGGAGAAAGCAGAAGAATATTTCAACCAAGCCCTGCCGCTGTTTCGCACTGTGGGCGATCGTCCTGGGGAAGCCCTCACCCTCTACAATAGGGCTATTCTCAAAGGCGATCGAGGCAATTTAATCGCAGCCATCACTGACATTGAAACCTCCATCAAAATCATCGAAAACCTCCGCACAAAAATTACCAACCACGAGCTCCGCATCTCATACTTTGCCACCGTACAACACTATTACCAGTTATACATTGACCTGTTAATGGAACTGCACAAAGCCAATCCCAACTCTGGTTACGATCGCAAAGCCTTAGAAGCCAGCGAAAGTTCCCGCGCCCGCAGCCTCCTAGAACTTCTTCAAGAAGCAAACGCCGATATTCGCCAAGGTGTCGCCCCGGAATTATTGCAGCAAGAACGCAATTTACAACAGCAACTCGATGCCTTAGAAACACGGCGGATCGAAACTATAAGCCGCCCCAATCATACCCCCGCAGAAAAAGCAGAATTAGACCAAAAACGGCAAACTTTACTAGGACAATATCAGGACATTCAAGCCCAAATCCGCTCCACCAGTCCCCGGTACGCCACCCTCACCCAACCGCAACCTCTAACGCTGGCACAGATTCAACAACAAATCCTCGATGACAATACCATTTTACTCCAGTATTCTTTAGGGAAAAATCGTAGCTATCTCTGGGCTGTGACTAAAACCAGTATAACCAGTTATGAATTGCCCAAACAGGTTGACATCGAAAAAGCCGCCCGCAATTTCCGCAATGCTGTGACTAGCCCGCTCTACCGAAACATTCCCGCTCGAGTTGCTGAAGCTAACAACACGCTTAGTCAAATTATTTTACAGCCCGTAGCAGCACAACTCGGTCAAAAGCGCCTGCTGATTGTTGGCGATGGCATTCTCAATTACCTCCCCTTTTCCGCCCTTTCGCTCCCCGAAACACCCGGTAAAAATCCGAATCCGCCTTTAATTGTAGACCATGAAATCGTGCTGCTGCCTTCCGCCTCCACCTTGGGAATCTTAAGACAAAACTACAATGACAGACAACCCCCAACTCGGACTTTAGCAATGCTCGCCGATCCAGTTTTTAGCGGTGACGATGAACGAGTCAGAACCCAGTCTAATAGCGCCAATCCCCAAGCAATAGAATCAGTAAATCTCGGTTTAAGCCGCTCTAGCCGCGCCAATAACATACAGTTGAGCCGTTTAAAATTTACACGCCAAGAAGCTCAAATCATTCAAGCGTTAGTTCCGGCCAATTCTCGCACCGCATCTTTGGATTTTGCAGCCAGCCGCGCCGCAGCAACCAGTCAGAACTTAAGCCAATATAAAATCATTCATTTTGCCACTCACGGTTTAGCGAATAGCACTAACCCGGAACTATCAGGAATCATCTTGTCGCTGATAGATGAAAAGGGCAACCCTTTAAACGGATTCCTGCGACTTACTGATATTTTCAATCTGAAGTTAGCAGCCGATTTAGTAGTGTTAAGTGCCTGTCAAACCGGATTAGGGCAGAACATCCAAGGCGAGGGCATGGTAGGATTAACGCGGGGATTTATGTATGCAGGGGCGAAGCGAGTTGTGGTGAGTTTATGGAATGTGGATGATGAAGGAACGGCTAACTTAATGTCGAGTTTCTATCAGGGAATGCTGCAAAAAGGGTTAACGCCAGCGGCTGCTTTAAGGGCGGCGCAACTCGAAATGTGGAAGCAGGAAAAGTGGCGTTCTCCTTATTATTGGGCGGCTTTTAACCTTCAGGGGGAATGGCGATAAATTTTATGAAAGAAACCAGCATTAATTCCAATTCCGGGCGACTGTAAGTCGGGCGAGAACTTTTTGCGGTGAATCTGGATACCAAAAAAAAGCGGTTCTGCTTGTCGCAGAACCGCCGTCACAGAGGATGAAAAATCAAAACTTAACGCACAGCGCCCTGTACTGAAGGTGATTCAATTGTTTTCATGAAGTACAGCTTCACTAATTGCCAGCCGTTCGACAGATACAAAGGCAATTTTTGGAAGAATTGCAATAATTTCGGAGTATTAGAAGCAACAATTGCAGTCAACTTCTGATTGTTCTTGAGGCAAACATCCAGCCGTTCATAAAATTCTGGATTGTTCACGTCCAGCATGACGGGGAATACGCGGCCTGCTGTTTCGTTGGTCTTTTTAATCACTTCGATGTCGTATTCGCGAGCATCGAGACCGAGCGATCGATAAAAACCCGCGCGCTGGATATCATTGAGATACATTGTCGCGAACACTGACAGCAAGAAGAAACGGCACCAAAGCTTAGCGCGCCAATCGTTCAACATCTGAGGCTGAGCTCTCATCACGGCATCGAAGAAATCTCCGTGGCGGTTTTCATCCTGGCACCAATTTTCAAAGAATCGGAAAATCGGATAAATCTGGTCTTCAGGATGGGCTTTTAAGTGCTGATAAATCGTGATGTAGCGCCAATAACCGATCTTTTCAGACAAGTAAGTCGCGTAGAAAATAAACTTCGGCTTAAAGAATGTGTAACTGCGGCTCTTTGTCAAGAAACCTAAATCCAGGGACAAATTAAAGTCGGACAGCGCTTTGTTGAGGAATCCGGCGTGCCGCGCTTCGTCGCGCGACATCAGGTTGAAACCCTCGGCGAGCACTGGATTTTTGTCTTTGAGCCTGCGTCCCAATTCTTTGTAAAGCAAGAACCCAGAAAACTCAGCGGTGCATGAACGTTCTAGAAACTCAATGAACAACTGGCGTTTTTCGCCGTCAATGTGATCCCAAGATTGAGCGAACTCCTCATCCCGCACGAAGTGGTTTTTGTTGTAGTCAACGCGGAACTCTTGGATAATTGCTTCTAGTTCGGCTTCATTTACCGAGATGTCCATTTTGGCCATCTCGTCAAAATCTGTTGTGTAAAATCTCGGCGTGAGAATAGTTTCTTTGGCTGGGGCTTTCACTCCCGGCCGCAGTTCTTCAAAAGTGGGTTTTTTGAGGGAATCTACCATATTTTTATTGGATTTCTGCTTATAACTACTCGCTTGTTTCCATTGTCGGGTACTGCGGGCGATCGCGCTCGTGTATTTCCGGCCAGCGCTGGCGGCGCGCTTGGTTTGGCGCTCCGTGTGGAATCCAGGTCTAAGCTGCTGTAATTTCCACGCCCTCCAGTTTACCAAGCTCTCGCCCGCGCAAATATGTTGCGGGCGTTAAGAATTGCTACGCAAAATTACTCATGGGGCATGGGGCATGGGGCATGGGGCATGGGGCATGGGGCATAGGGCATGGGGAATTGGTAGTAAATAAACAATAACTTCGGACTATGCACAAATATCTGCTGGTGTCAAACTGTTCAAAGACCAGATAGAAAGTACAAAATGTATACAGGGACTCCAATTCTTAGAATTATCAGGCAGGACGGTCAGAAAATGAGCAATTTAGGTGTTAGTTACCTTTTATGGGCAGCTTGTTTTTTCGGCCCATTCGGACTCCACCGCCTCTACAACGGCAAGATTGGTACGGGTTTGCTGTGGCTGTTTACCTTTGGTTTGTTTGGGTTTGGGCAATTGTTTGACTTGCTGCTGCTGCCGAACATGGTGGACGAACGCAATGCCAGTCTCAGGGGCAAACTCGGCGTATCTCGCGAAGGTATACCGCTATATCCAGTCAGCGGGGCGATCGCCGCGACATACCCCAAGCCAACTCCAGACCAGTTAGGGGTTAAACTCCTGAAGGCAGCTTATACCAAGAACGGAAGATTATCTGTCACCCAAGGGGTGATGGCAACCGGCGCTACTTTTGCCGAAGTGGAAGAGGCTTTCACGGCAATGCTCAAAACGGGTTATGTGAGTATCGAGAACGATGCCGTAACTGGCGTCGTGATCTACCACTTTCACGAACTTTAGCTGCTGCGGGTGCGTTGCCTAGGGGATTTTGTCTATTTTTCCAGAAGCTAATCGCTGACGCACCCTACTACTTGATATTGCTGACCTAGCAGTTGTTGCCGTTTTTCGAGTAAGTATTGCCGGCAAAATCGGCTAGAATGTTTGTTTGTCTATATAAGCAAGCAGAAAGTATTTAGCGTCATGGCAGTCCCTAAGAAGAAAACCTCCAAATCCAAGAAGAATATGCGTAAGGCCACATGGAAGCGCAAAGCTGTAGTGGCAGCTCAGAAAGCTCTATCTCTGGGCAAGTCGGTTCTGACTGGGCGTTCCAACAGCTTCGTGTATCCCGGCAATGAAGAAGAGGAGGAAGAATAGAAACGGAATACCGGGCATGGGGCGAACCCGATGCCCGATCGATCAATCCTTTTTTGCTGTTGGTAAAATCAGCATGGCATCGCCAAAGGAATAAAAGCGGTACTGTTGCTCGATCGCTTCTCGGTACAAATCCAACAGCCGAGGCCTTCCAATCATCGCACTTACCATCATCATCAAAGTAGAGCGGGGCAAGTGAAAATTGGTAATCATCCCCTCTACAACCCGCCACTTGTAACCAGGGTAGATAAACAAATTGGTCGGGCCGCAAAAAGGTTGCAAGGAAAAATCGCCACTCGCGGCGGCGGCTCCCTCTAAAGCTCGCACTGCTGTTGTACCCACGGCAATGATCCGCCCGCCTCGGGCTTGAGTTTCCCGGATTTTCTCAACGGTGGCGGGGGGTACTTCCACCCATTCGCCGTGCATTTTGTGAGCCGTCACGTCTGTCACCTCCACGGGGCGAAACGTCCCTACTCCGACGTGTAGGGTGACAAAAGTTTTTTCGATTCCCCGCTGTTCCAAGCGGCTGAACAATTCTTCGGTGAAGTGCAGGCCTGCTGTGGGGGCAGCCACGGCCCCAAGCCGATCGGCATAAACAGTCTGGTACTGTTCCGCTGAAGCTTGGGAATTTTCGATGTAGGGCGGCAGAGGTACGTGGCCGTATTCGTCCAAAAACTTCGCCAGATTCTCATCTGTGGGGATGTCAAACTCCAACAGCCGTCCCCCTGTTGCGTCGTCCCTCTCTATAACTGTTGCAGTCAATCGACGACGATCGGGCATCGTGGCATTGGGAAGGCAACAGCAAGGAGCTGTGGTCGAGTCCTCACACGCAGGGGCGATGGGATCAAACTCAATTTTTGCTCCCAACTTTAAGCGTTTCCCCGGTTTAACCAAAGCCAGCCAACAGTTGTGCTGCCGTTCTTCCATCAACAATATCTCCACAGCCGGGCCGTTGGGTTTGTGCCCGTAGAGCCTCGCTGGCAGCACGCGGGTGTTGTTGAGCACCAGCAAGTCGCCCGGTTGCAGCAAATCGGGTAAATCCCTAAAAATCCGGTGTTGCTGGCTGCTGGGAGAATCTACAGCCAGCAAGCGAGAACTGTCCCTCGGCACTACGGGATTTTGGGCAATGCGCGAGGGCGGAAGTTCGTAGTCGTAGCCGTCCAAAGACCAGTCCATCTCTGTCATCAAGTGAATTCCTGTGCGATCGATCTGTCAACTGGGTAACAAATTGGGTAAAAACCCCCATGCAAAGTCGGGTGCTTTTCCCCTTGTGGTGGCGGGTATAGCCCGCGAGGATAGAGGTGTAGCATCAGCTTTGCTCATAAGGATCGTTATGGAATACCTCTACTACATCGCCAATACTAGCCTTACTCTGAGAGTCGTGGATTACCTACGCACGGCTCATCATCTTCCCTTGCAATTTATCACTGTTATTCACCAAATTGACGGCTGGGTGGTAAAGGTGAAAATGAGCCAATATTTAACTCCCGAAATGCACGGGGATTTTCGGGCTTTTATGAACGAACTCGGGATTCCTTACGATCCTGAAATTCGCTTGCAAATGGCGCTGTGGAGTTTGGAAACCGGACAGTCGCCACTGAGCGTGATGCGCCGCTACCAGGTGGCAGTGGTTTGTCACGGCAGCCCTGACCGCAAAGAAATTGAAGCGTTTCGCCAGCAGTTTGTCAAGGGCCTGGGGTATTGCCCAGAAACTCTCGCCTAGATTGCTACGCATATAAATTAACTGTGATGACAGAACAGGAGAGGGAGAGAAGGGGAAAGCGGGAGAAGATTTAACGCTTTTTTCAGATCCGTTAAAGCTCAAGAGAGAAATGCGCGACAGCCTAGGCAAGTTAACAATTAACAATTACCTAGTGGCATGGCTTTGAGATTTTACCCTCTAAATTTTAATTATATATTTTTAATTGCTAAAAGCCGAGCGAATGTATTCTTGCAGCGTGAGTCGGTAGTTTCCTGCAACGGTGGATTGAGAGTGCGCTGCTGTTAATGGTGGTAATATTCGCTTAGTATTTTGTTGTGAAGGTTCGCACCTGACTAGGGCGACATCAAAGCGACAAGAACTATTTGTTAAATCTGGACGAGTGCTTAAAAATATTTCGGCTGTTTGCCAAAGTTTGGCTTGTTTTGTGGTGGTAACAGCCAGCATTCCACCAGCATCCCAATTTCCCCGGCGGCGAGTTTTTACCTCTACAAATGCTAATGTTGGGGATTGGTAATTGGGAAGAACTCGGTTTTTTGCGCTTTCTTCATCTCTTCCGAGTGCAATGATGTCAATCTCTCCCCAGCGACAGTGCCACTGCCGGTGCAGGATTTCCCAACCTTGCTGCTGCAACCAGTCGGCGACTAAGTTTTCTCCCAATGTGCCGATATCCCTAGAGTTGGGGGATTCGGGGGAATTGGAGTCAGCCGTCGCGAGCGGGCGATTCCCTACGGGATAGCTACGCTTGACGCGCTTTCTGGTAGAATTCAATTCTGAACTGTCACGGCTGTCCATTAGCTTTAACTTATGAATTCTCGAATTCGCCAACATCGCAAAAATATTTATACTTTCTTGCTGAGTTTTGTTATTTTAGCAGTAATTGTCGCTGGGGCGATCGGCATTAATCCCGCACCTGCTTTCGCTTTGGATCACGACAAAGAAATTCTAGTCGGCGCTGATTTTAGTGGACAAGTTCTGACTGACGACAGTTTTAATAAAGCTAATCTTCGCAATAGCAATTTTACTAATGCAGATTTGCGGGGCGTCAGCTTTTTTGCTGCCAATATGGAAGAGGCAAATTTTGAAGGCGCTAATTTCACGGGTGCTACTTTAGATTTAGCTCGCATGATGAAAGCAAATTTAACTAATGCTATCCTTGAGGGTGCTTTCGCTTACAATACCAGACTCGAAGGATCTGTCATTGACGGTGCTGATTTTACAGAGACACTGCTGCGAGACGATATGATCGAAAAACTTTGTAAAGTGGCAAAAGGTACTAATCCGGTGACAGGTAGAGATACTCGCGAAACTCTTTTTTGCGATTATTAAAAGGAGCGTTGAATAAAGGAATAAACTCCTTACTACAAACGGGTTCGTAGTAAGGAGTTTATTCCTTATACCAGTAAAAAAAATGTAACCCCAGGCAAGCTTCAAACCTATCTCGAACGAGTCATCCCCAATCTAAACTCTAAAATCTAAACTTTAAAAGGGTATTAGCCCCAAGGCACGGAGGTTAAATCGTAAAAATTAACTTGACGCAGCCTCTCTAATTCCTTGAGCCATTCTTGTTCGGCACAGAATAGTTGGTGATATTCTATAGCTTCTTCGCCACTGCTAGCTGCCTTGGCTTTTTCCCACATATTGAGTGCAATTCGGCGGCGCTTCATGCTGATAATTTGCTCGATACAGGCGAGGGCAGATCTAATGACTAGAGGTGCGCGATAAACATTTCTTTCTGAGAACTCATTTAAGTGAAATAAATGCGAGATTTGATTTAGTTGATTCGGATATTCAATGAAGCTATCTTGTAATTTTAATATTAACTCTGAAGGGGCTACTTGTAAAGACATTTTGTGCAATATTTCAGCATTCACAATCTGGTGCCACAAAAATCTGTGGTGAGAAAGGCTAAACTGCACGTCTCTAGCTTCTATTGCTTCTCTGACATCTTGGCGGTATTCAGGACAGTGCAAATAAATCTGCAATAATTGCGCTTCTGCCTCTTCTAAAAGACTGCGGGCTACGGCAGATAAGCTTGATTTTGAGTTTTTGTTTTCGCCGCTTGCACGCTGTTTTTTATATTGTTTGTTCGGCTTCAGCTTGTTTCTAATTAACATGGGCATTGTCAAGGATTCGTCTTGACTCTGCCGCTTTGCCCAATCGCTGACTACTTGGTTTAGCAAGTTTTCAGCAATCATTTTTGTGAGTCTAAAATCCCCTTTACTGAGAATTTCGGCGCACTTTTGCAGATAATGTGCTAGCTGATTGTCGTCAGTGATATTGGTTAATAAATTAATGATTTTTTTGGTAACTTGCTGGGAAGTATCGGCTTGCTTCAAATCTTGATTGACGAGCATTTGTTGCAGTTGCCAGTCGATCCACAACGGAGCATTTTCGAGCAATTCTCGATATTGTTCTGGGGAGTAAGTTTTGAGGTATTCGTCGGCATCTTTGCCGTCGGGAATGTTGAGCACCCGCAGTTGCACTTCTCCTTGATAAGCGAGTTTTTCTATTTCTCCAATAGCGCGTTCTGCTGCTTGAGTCCCTGCTTTATCAGCATCGAAGTTGAGGATAATTTGTTTGGAGTCAGTGTAGCGCAATAACTGCCGCACTTGATTTAAACTTAAGGCTGTGCCGAGGGAAGCGACGGCGTTGGAGATGCCGGCGGCGTGAAGTGCGATCGCATCAAAGTACCCTTCCACAACCACTGCGCGATCGGCTTTGCTAATCGCTGTTTTCGCTGTATCTAAGGCGAATAAAGTTTTGCCTTTGTCGAAGAGTTCTGTTTCGGGAGAATTGAGGTATTTCGGCTGTTCGTCGCCGAGAGATCTGCCGCCGAAACCTATGACCCTGCCTTGGGTATCACGAATGGGAATCATAATGCGATTGCGGAAGCGATCGTAATAGCCACTGCCTCCCGATTTGCGTGGTACAATTAATCCAGCTTGTTCTACTAATTGCGCCGGATAGTTTTTTTGTTCTACCAAATAAGTGTAAAGTGCTTCCCAACCTTGGGGTGCATAACCTAATTGAAATTGTTGGAGAGTTTCTTCGCTGAGCTTGCGCTCTGATTTGAGATATGCTAAGGGTTCTTCTCCTTGGTTTTGCCGCAAAGCGTGTTCGTAAAACTTGGCTGTTAGTGCTGAGATTTCATACAGTTGTTCCCGCAAAGAAATTTGGCGCTGCAATTCTTGTCGGTGTTCCGGTTCGACAGTCTTGACAGGGACTTGATAATTTTTAGCTAATTCTAATACTACTTCGCTGAAAGGACGTTTCTCCAATTCCATGAGAAACTTAAAAGCATTGCCACCTGCACCGCAGCCGAAACAATAGTACATTTGTTTGGCTGGGCTGACTGTAAAGCTGGGAGATTTTTCGTCGTGAAAGGGACACAAACCTACGAATTCTTTGCCGCGTTTTCGCAACACGACGCGACCGGAAATAACGTCTACTATATCGGCTCTTTGTTTGACTTCTTCGATTGTTTCTGGATGCAGCCGGGGAACTTGCATAGGGCTATTTTAGGCAACTGGAAATTATGTTTATTTTGAGTGATCGCACCATGCAACTAAAGCCGAGGACTTACTTTCAGGACGGGCGCACAAAAACTCAAGCGTTCCGGGTTTTTATAGCAGGGCTGATGGCTGTCACCGTGTTTTTTCGTAAAAAACCCGGTTTTTCCGTAAGGCATAACTTTATTGTAAGATATTTACACTAACTGTAAGGAGCATCGAAAATAATGCGAATTTTAATGATGGGCGGTACTCGGTTTATCGGGGTTTATCTTACTAAGATTTTAGCAGCACAAGGGCATGAAGTTGTGTTGTTTAACCGGGGCAACAAGCCTGTACCGGTTCCGGGCGTGGAACAGATTCAGGGCGATCGCACAAATGTCGAACAACTAAAAGAAAAGTTATCGACGGTCGAGTTTGACGCTGTTTTTGACAACAATGGCCGCGAACTCAGCGATACAAAGCCTTTAGCTGAAATATTTAAAGGGCGGGTGCAGCACTTTGTTTACATGAGCTCTGCGGGGGTTTATTTGAAGTCGGATCAAATGCCTCATATGGAAGGGGACGCTACTGATCCTAAAAGCCGGCATTTGGGTAAATGCGAAACAGAAACTTACTTGGCAGCATCGGGTTTGCCTTGGACTTCGATTCGCCCGACTTACATTTACGGGCCACAAAATTATAACGATTTGGAGGCTTGGTTTTTCGATCGCATTGCGCGCGATCGACCGATTCCGATTCCCGGTAATGGAATGCACTTCACGCAGTTAGGGCACTGTCAGGATTTGGCTAAAGCAATGGCGGCGGTTTTGGACAACGAAAGGGCGATCGGGCAAATTTACAACGTTTCGGGCGATCGATTTGTCACCTTTGACGGTTTAGCCCGCGCCTGCATTCAAGCAGCAGGCAAATCCCCTGATGCTATTAAGATTGTACACTACGATCCGAAACAATTTGACTTCGTCGGCAAAAAGAAAGCTTTTCCGATGAGATTGCAGCACTTTTTCGCTTCAGTTAATAAAGCTGTCACCGAGCTTAACTGGCATCCGGAATTTGACTTACTTTCTGGATTGAAAGATTCTTTTCAGAATGATTATGTAGTTTCGGGGCGGGACAAAGCTGAGATAGATTTTTCACTCGATGATGAAATTTTGAAATCGGTTCAAAGTTAAGTTAGAGTGGGAGCATCCCAACGCCAGCAAAAATATAGAACCCCACCCTAACCCTCCCCTTACTAAGGGGAGGGAACAAGAAAGAAAGCAAAGAGAGTGTCACAGTAAAGTTCGCACTGCGCACCTTACCTCGCAGCCAAAGATAGCTACTTAGAGGTGATAGCAAAACTCAACAACGGCACGTCTGTAATTATTGAAATCCCAGTTTTCAATCGCCCGACATTGGACAAGCTAGCTTTGTACAACACAGGAATAACTGATGTAACTAAATTAATGATTGAAGAATTGCACAAGGGATTCCAACCTGTAATTTATTTTATTGAAGCCCGGGCTCCCCAGTATTCGCTCGACTAATTAAAAAATTTAGATAAGCCATGTTAGATTTTTAAAAGGCGGAAGATGTGACAGCTTGGTTGAAAGCTAATTCTCCAAACGACTAGGAAATATTAGGTGAATTTCATGCTTGGAATAACACTCGGCAATCGCTACAGCATTATTCGTCACTTGGGAGGCGGCGGATTTGCTCAAACTTATTTAGCTGAAGATAAGCAGCTACCAGGCAATCACCTCTGCGTCGTCAAGCAGCTTAAACCTCACGCAACCGATCCCGAAACTCTAAAGGTAGCAAGACGTTTATTCGATACGGAAGCACAAGTTTTGTACAAGTTGGGAAATCACGATCGCATTCCCAGACTTTTTGCTTTTTTTGAAGAGAATCAAGAGTTTTATCTCGTTCAAGAATTTATAGAAGGCCACGATTTAAGTCAAGAAATTATACCCCCCCAAACCCCCCCTTACCAAGGGGGGGCTGGACTTGGCTCCCCCCCTTACCAAGGGGGGGCTGGGGGGGGTTCGCCTTACCAAGGGGGAAGTGCGGGAGTCATGCAGGAAGATGCAGTGATTTGTATATTGCAGGAACTTCTCGAAATTTTAGACTTTGTACACCAACAAAATGTGATTCACCGCGATGTCAATCCCCGCAATATTCTCCGCAGAGATATAGACGGAAAATTAGTTTTAATTGACTTCGGCGCAGTCAAAGAAATTACTACTCAAATCACCACTCCTCAGCCCAAGAATAGCTTGAGTGTCAGCATCGGTACTCCCGGTTATATGCCCAGCGAACAAGCTCACGGCAACCCGAAACTCAGCAGCGATATCTATGCCGTCGGTGCGATCGCAATTCAGTTCCTCACTGGCATAAATCCTCACCAAATGCCAAGGAACCCCGATACAGAGGAAATTATTTGGCAGGACAAAACATCAGTCAGTCCTGAATTTGCAAACATTTTAGATAAAATGGTAAAGTACGATTTTCGGCAACGTTATTCTAGTGCCAGCGAAACGCTGCAAGCTATTAAAGAATTGAAAAATTCTTTCAGCGGTACAGTTCCTGTATTGCCTCCGGTTGCTGCTGTCAATAAGCCCCTCAAATCCCGAAAAAAACTCTATTTAAAAATATTGGCCATCGCCAGTTTAATTGGTATCAGTATTATAGGCTCAATTTATGGTGTAAATACTTTTAATTCTGCCAATGCAACTGACCTGTACAACCGAGGCAATACTCTTTATAATTTAAGCCGATTTGAAGAAGCTCTGGCAGCTTACGAGCGAGCAATAACTCTCAGACCGGACTACGCGGAAGTTTGGCAGGAAAAAGCTAAAACTTTGTACGAATTGAAAAAATACCAAGAATCGCAGTCAGCTTATGATAAAGCAATAGAATTAAAGCCGGAATACTTGGAAGCTTGGACGGGACGCGGTTATGCTTTGGATAAGTTGCAACAGTCTCAAGAGGCGATCGCATCTTTTGATAACGCTTTGAAAATCCAGCCCGACTATGCCGCAGCGTGGGAAGGCAGAGGCGATGTTCTCTTAGATTCGCAGCGGTACGAAGAAGCGATCGCCTCCTACGAAAAAGCTGTACAATTTCAGCCTAACTTGTACCGTGCCTGGTACAATCGCGGGCAAGCTTACCAAAAATTAAAACAGTACGATCGAGCCGTAGAATCCTATCAAAAAGCAGTTGAAATTAAATTCGATAATTCTGAAGCTTGGTACAATTTAGGCAATGTATTCCTAGAATTGAACAAAAACCAAGAAGCTTTTGAAGCCTACGAAAAAGCCGTGCGGTTTCAGCCAGATTTTTATCAAGCGTGGTACAGTAAAGGCATCGCTTTACTAAAAATGCGGAGGCATGAAGAAGCGGTAGAAGCTTACGAAAAAGCTGTTAAATTAAAACCGGATTATTATCAAGCTTGGTATAATTTAGGCTGGTCTTACCACGAACTGCGCAGGTACGAACAAGCAATTGAGTGTTACAGCAGAGCCTTAGATTTAAACCCGAAAGAACATCAAGTGTGGTACAACAGAGGAAATGCTCAGTACAATTTAAAGCGGTACGAAGATGCGCTAGTCTCTTACAATGAAGCCGTCTATGTCAAACCTGACTATTCGGAAGCTTGGTACAGCCGCGGCAATGCACTTGTGGCGGTAAAAAGATACGAAGATGCGATCGCCTCCTATGACAAAGCAATTCGCTACAAACCGGATTACGGAGCGGCAATGGAAGCAAAAAAGCGGGCAGAAAGTCAGCTAGGAAGCAGCCCGCTAGAGTCCGAACAACCACAATAATTGTTATTAATCCCCCTCTGCTAGGACGAGAGGCAAGTGTAGTAGCGATTTCACGATCCGAACGATCGTGGGAGTAGCTTATCTTTTAGCGAACAGCGGGAGCAATTACGGTAACTCGGCGGCTGTCTACTAACATCGGCCAAAAACCTCGATCGCTCAATGTTTTTACTGCAGCAGTAGCGGCGTTTTGATCCGTTGTATAAGCGACGAATAAAAAGGGACGCTGGCCGTAGGAAGCTAAGCCTACTTGCGTGCCTAATGCTTGCCTGACTTGGGCGGCTAATTCAGGTTGGTTGAAGTAATCTACTAACACTGCATAACCAGGGCCCAGGGGTTGGGGATTGAAGGCAAGATTGCCTGTTGAAAGATGGGTGATTGGTTCAGAACCTGGTGCTGGCTGAGGGTTGTAGACTGGCAAATTTTGGGGTAGTGCCGCTGCGGGCGATCGTACTACGTAAGCTTGCAATCCGACAACATCTTCGATGTATTTAACCCAATCGCTGGCGATTTGCGAGTCGCGAAAGCCACCAACTCGCGTCACCGTGTCATTGATGTACCGACAAACTGTGTTGTTAGTATTTCCAGGGAAAGAGCGTTTTGCTCTTTCTTGCTGTTCGGGTGTTGGGGTGACAATTAACAGTAGATATTCATCGGACTGGGGCGGTTGGCAGCTCGATTGAGCTTTAACAGAACTCGATAAAATTGTCAATACCAAAAGGGCGATCGAAGTAGCAGAAAATAGGGGAAGAGACAAAATAAATTTGTACAATTTACCCCTAATTGTTGTTAGTTGTTTTGTCGGATATTTTGCTCTTTTATTCATGCTGTCTGTAGGGATGCGAGGGCATCGGGAATAGTTGCTGACGGTGCTTGAAATTCACCTGTCAGTACATATTCTAATCGCAGTTTCAACCAGGTGATGAAGACTGGATCGGTAGAAATAATAGCGGCGGCTGGCTGAGGGCATTTTGCTTTAACTTCTGCCATTGTCGGTGCTTCTATAAAAGCCGGCTGTTTGACCAACCAGAAGTCTATTTGTTTTTCTTGTTCGTTGTAGTTGCGGGTTCTTTCTTTAAACACTTCATCTAGGGCTTCTTCTTCTAGCAAAAAGCGTTGGCTGGCTAAAACGTAGTAGTAGGTTTGCATTTTTGTCGGTTGTTAGAGGTTGACGGTTAGCGGTTAATGCCGCCTGTACCGGCCAGTTTTGCTGGTCAGGGGCGAGTTTGCTGAGTTGCGGTCGTTGGAGAGTTCTAGACTCTTGTGCCGTTTACTTTACCTTATTTGCTGTCATCTTGGGTAGATGCAGAGCAAGTCGCCTCAGAAAAATCTTTGGTGGTGAGAGTTGGGGGAGTTGTGAGAGTTGCGAGAGTTGCTGGTTTTTTGGGGATTTGGGCGATTATTTTTCGGGCTGGTGATTTTCGGGAAAATTTAGGTGACAATAGGAAATTAGATGGAATTGCACGTTAAATAATTACCAATTATTGAGACAATCTGGGGGCTGTTAAACCTGATTGGGAGTGGTTTGCATATGAAAATACTTCAGACAGTTTTTGATTGCCAACCGTAAAAAAGGCTTTCATGACGATTCGGCGATCGAGCTGCCTGCGTTACAATCAAGGGTTTGTGGCTACTACCTAAAAACTGTCCTGACTATTGTATTGAAATGTAAAATGTGTGGATTGATTTGCTCTGACCGAAATAGCGATCGCCCCGCTGTCACTTCCCCCATCCCGTCAAAAGCGATCGCCCTCCGCCCCTGCTCAAATAAGCTCAACAAATCAGCTAAATTTGTTGCCCAGGGAATGCAGCCAAAGGCTAAACTAATCTAAGTTTTACCATAAAATTTTCTCCCCGTTCATGAACATCGCTTATTTAGTCAACCAATATCCCAAAGTCAGCCACAGCTTTGTCCGCAGAGAAGTCCTAGCGGTTGAAAATTGCGGCATGAAAGTCGCACGATTTTCGATCCGATCCTGCGAATCAGAACTCGTTGATGAGGCCGACAAACTAGAGCAACAATTGACTAAAGTAATCTTAGGAGTTGGTGTACAGGGGTTAGCGTGGGGTTTGCTGCGCGTTGCCGCAACTAGACCAATTCGATTCATCGAAGCTGTGCGGTTAATGTTCAAAGTTGGCTGGCACTCGGAACGGGGGATTTTGCTGCATCTAGCTTATTTAGCAGAAGCTTGCATTCTTTTAAATTGGTTTGCAGAATCGGGTATCGCACACGTTCACGCTCACTTCGGGACAAATTCCACAACCGTCGCAATGCTGTGCCGCGTGCTTGGCGGCCCGACTTACAGTTTCACCGTTCACGGCCCTGAAGAATTTGATAAAGCGACTCTTCTTTCCTTAGACGAAAAAATTAAACGATCGACCTTTGTAGCAGCAGTTAGTTCCTTCGGTAAAAGTCAGCTTTTTCGATGGTGCGATCGCACTTTTTGGTCAAAAATTCACGTCATACACTGCGGCGTAGATGCTGCATTTTTAGCAGCACCCTACGTCCCCATACCCGCAGCACCGCGCTTAGCTTGCATTGGGCGGCTCAGCGAACAAAAAGGGCATTTGTTATTGCTAGAGGCTGCTAGCAAGTTAGCAGTTCAAGGCTTAGAGTTTAAGTTGGTACTGGTAGGAGACGGGCCGCTGCGATCGGATATTGAGAAGCAGATTCAGCAACTTGGCCTGCAAAACCATATAGAAATTACCGGCTGGGCCAGTGGCGATCGAGTTCAGCAAGAGATTTTAGCTTCACGGGCAATGGTATTGCCTAGTTTTGCTGAAGGTTTGCCCGTCGTAATTATGGAAGCCCTCGCTCTTAATCGACCCGTAATTAGCACTTATGTTGCTGGCATCCCGGAGCTCGTAGAACCCGGTGTTTGCGGTTGGTTAGTTCCTCCCGGTTCCGCAGAAGCATTAGCCGTAGCGATGCGCGCGGTATTGGAAGCACCTTTAGAAAAGCTAGAACAAATGGGGAAAACAGGAGCTGAACGGGTTGCTCAACAACACAATATTGATTTAGAGGCAAAAAAATTAGTCGCGCTGTTTAAGAGTGCTTGAGAATGGTGCAAAACCTATTGATTAACTGACATCTTGCATCATTATTAATAAGTCTTTCAAGGGCGGGTAGAATGCCCACCCCACAGGAAAATTAATTGTTTGTGGAACAGGCATCTTGCCTGTTCCTTTAATTAAGCTGTAATTGTTTGTGGAACAGGCATCTTGCCTGTTCCTTTAAATAAAACAACCTACTTACAAACTTTTTAAGGAATAGGAACCGACCGCAACAACTTGTCAACAATCGTCTTAGCCCTTCTTCCCCCCGCCGGAATCAACCGGTGAGAAAGTACGTGCGGCGCCAAATATTTCACATCATCCGGGGTAGCAAAATCCCGGCCCTCCATAAATGCCAAAGCCTGGGATGCCCGGTGCAAAGCCACCGCACCCCGGGGACTCACCCCCAGAGTAATCTCCTCATCCTCCCGCGTCGATCGCACCAAATCTACAATATACTGTTTCAAAGAGGCTTCCACCTTCACACCAGCGCACAAACGGCGCAATTCCTGCACTTCTTCCAAAGAAATACAAGGCTGCAAATCTTCAACAGCAAAACTATCAGAAAGCCGTTCCAACATTTGCAACTCTTCCAAAGCAGCGGGATAGCCCAAAGTCAAAGACAAAGTAAACCGATCCATTTGCGCTTCTGGTAGCGGAAAAGTGCCTTGATATTCGATCGGGTTCTGAGTCGCAATCACAAAAAACGGCGCGGGAACATTTCGAGAAACTCCATCTACTGTCACCTGCTTTTCTTCCATCACTTCCAGCAAAGCTGACTGAGTTCGCGGCGTCGCCCGATTGATTTCATCGGCAAGCAAAACATTAGCAAAAACTGGCCCGGGCAAAAACTCAAACTCTCCGCTGCGCGGATTCCAAATATTAGTACCGGTGACATCCGTCGGCAACAAATCGGGAGTGCACTGAATCCGCTGAAACTTCCCATCGATCGATCGCGCCAAAGACTTCGCCAGCAGCGTTTTTCCCACACCAGGCACGTCTTCCAGCAGCGCGTGTCCGCCCGAAAGCACCGCTACCAACACCAAGCGAATAGCATCGGCTTTGCCAACAATAGTTTTGCCTAGATTTTGTTTGAGCCGCTCAATATGTTGTCTCATATCCCTGATTTCTAATTGTTAATTGCGAATTGCTAATTGCTAATTGTTGAAAAGATATCAAGATTGCCAAAATCTTGAGTATTTGCCTTGCGGACTTCGTATTTGTACAACTAGAATTTAGTCTGACTCATCTTGCACCATTTTTAAAAGCGATCGCCTGTTCTAGATCACATAATTATTAGACTTTAGCAGTTAAGAGGCTTCTAGCAATATCGCAATCTGCCTGAATTTGAGTTTTGAGAGCTTCCAGAGAAGCGAATTTTTGTTCGGGTCGCAAAAACTCTACCAAACTCGCACTCAAGGTTTGACCATACAAATCCCCAGACCAATCTAACAGGTGAACTTCCACAGTGGGTTGCAGGCCGTCTACTGTCGGGCGGCAGCCAACATTCATCACCCCATTGACAAAAAATAAAGTTGGTGCTATTCCGGGGATTAGAGATTTGGCATTTTCCGGCTGATAGGAAGAACTTCCATCTTCCATCTTTTCCCCTCCCTGCTTCACCGAGACTCGCACCGCGTACACGCCAAAACGTGGCAAAAATTTTTCCGGCGGCAGTTCGATATTAGCAGTAGGAAATCCGATCGTCCTACCCAGCCGCTGTCCCCCAACCACAGTTCCGACTAAACTGTAAGGTCGCCCCAGCAACTGGTTCGCTCTTGTGAGCTCGCCGGATGCCAAACCTTCACGGATTGCAGAACTGCTGATCCGATCGCCCTCACCGCAATTGTGCAGGGGTACAAGAGCAACATCAATACCGTAACCAGAGGCGATCGACTGCAAATCCACAGCCGTCCCAGCGCGTCCCCGTCCAAACCGAAAATCCACCCCCACACTAATTCGACTCGCTTTTAGTTGTCGCACCAGAATTTCCTCGACAAACTCAGAAGCAGTCAAAGCCGCCAATTCTCGATCGAACGGCAGCAGCACAAGTTGCTCGACGCCCATTGCTGCGAGCAATTCTACCTTTTCTGCCAGAGGCGTCAGCAGTTTTTTCGGTTGACCCGTAAAGAATTCTTGCGGGTGCGGATCGAATGTCACCACAGTGCTGTAAAGCCGATCGACCCCATCAGAATCGATCCCAGAGAGGCTGTTGCCATCTGCCTTGGGGGCTATCAAACTATCGAAATTATGGCTGCTGCCGGCTCGATCGGGCGGTGCTGCTGAGTCGTTGTAGCAGGTCGCCGCAGGTTCGCTTTCCAAATTTTCATCTCTGCCAGCGTAGGAGCGCAAGTTTGGCCCCGACGCAAGAATCGTCGCAGAATTTTGCTCAGGCGATCGATTTAAAATTGGCTGCACGACTTGTCGATGCCCTAGGTGCAAACCATCAAAGTTTCCCAAGGCAACAGAAGTTGGAGTCAGAGCAGCGGTACAAGAAGAAGTTACCCACACGCTTAAAATTTTGACATACTTAGCCAGATTGCGATCGCCAGTCGATTTTAGATTTTAGATTTTAGATTTTAGATTTTACTCCACAGATAAATCTGGAAGGTTGAACTTGGGTCTAAAGTTTTTGGTTTTCCACGACAGGAGTACGTGGCACGGTATCCATCTGTGAGTGAGGTCAATCGATTTTCGATTTTCGATTTTCGATTTTAGATTAAAGAATTGAAGCATTGACCCCACAGATAAATTCGGGGACTCCTCTATCGGATACAGGTTTTTTATTTCTGGACGGATGAATCCGGGGGCTTGTATCCTGGATGCTTTCGGTCAGGCCTCGCTTAAATTTCCGATTTCACAGATCAAGACTTCAGAACCATCTGGCAATCTCACATCCCTCAGACATGAACTTGAGGCGCTTGCACCGACGCTTCAGACAAATCGTTATCAGGAGGCAGCAATTGTAACGACAAACCTTCCCGCGCCATCAAACTGTTCGGGAACCTTTGAGCCACTTGTTCTCCCACCCTGTCTAAAAACTCGTCATTGTGCAGCGGGTCGTGGTGAAAAATCACCAACTTTTTGACATTAGCAGCCTTTGCCACCTTCACAGCTTCCTGCCAAGTCGAATGTCCCCAGCCGACCTTGCTGCTCTTCTCCGAATAATACTCCTCATCGGTATAAGTAGCGTCGTAGATCAGCACATCAGCATTTTGAGCTAAATACAGCACATTTTCGTCTAAACGATCGGGAAAATGTTCGGTATCAGTCACGTAAGCAGCCGCATACCCCCGCCAGTTGACGCGGTAGCCTATAGCTTCCCCAGGATGGTTCAGCAAAGCAGTTTCCACCTTAATCTCTCCAATTTCCAGCGGTTTGCCCACTTCTATATCGTTAAATTTCAGGTCTGCCCCCATAATTTGCAGGGGTACCGGAAAATTGGGGTGCAGCATCTGGTCATGGAGGCGCTGCTGGATAGTAGCCTGATTAGGAGCAATAGCCCCATAGATGTGAAAGCAGTTCCCAGGAATAAAAGCTGGGACAAAAAATGGGAATCCTTGAATGTGATCCCAGTGAGAGTGAGTAAAAAACATATGAGCTTTTACGGGCATCTGGGACAGGAGAGTTTGTCCCAAAACCCGCAATCCAGTACCGCCATCGAAAATTAGGCGACTGTCACCCACTCGCATTTCTACACAGGGCGTGTTGCCCCCGTAACGTACTGTTTCTGCCCCGGGAGACGCTATGCTACCTCTAACGCCCC
The DNA here is from genome assembly GCF_036701335.1 of Microcoleus sp. Pol12B5. Lineage (NCBI taxonomy): Bacteria > Bacillati > Cyanobacteriota > Cyanophyceae > Oscillatoriales > Microcoleaceae > Microcoleus > Microcoleus sp. Pol12B5. The sequence continues at coordinate 89,074 of NZ_JAUBQQ010000005.1, forward strand.
AGAAGTGAACCGTGAATTGGTTTTGCATACTAGACATGGGTTTTCTTGCAAGATTGTTCCGGCGAGTTATCGATAAGGTGTTTACATATTACTAAGGGCTTTACCATCAAACCCAAGCTCTTTGACGGTCGAGTTCCCCATTTGTTGGAAGTGCCAAGAGTCTCGCTCATCGCGAGAATGCAAAACTGTTGGGCTTGACAACTAAGTAATAAATTACAAGGTAGACTAATCAAGTCTCGATCGTAACTATTCTTTTCTTCTCTTCACTAGCCTAACCTCCACAGACACACTTTGGGGCCGCAGTTATGTCTGAGTTTGGTCAAAAGCCGCTGTTTTTCCAGCCTCCGCACTTGCCGAACACGCTCGCGCGGTCGGTTGTTTGCCTTGCTGCTTTACGGGTTAGAACGCGGATGATGGGCTTCCTGCTATTTAGTCCGGTCGATCAACCATAATATGCAGGTGTCGGGACTTTTTTGCGCCGATATCTGGCTGATATTGCCGATCGGGCGTAAAGGCGCCTCTACAAGAATGACGGTTAATTTACCCGACTGGAGATGCTCCGGCCATTTAACCGCTGCCCATGAGCATCAGGGAGTCGTTTTTACCCGAACCCGGTTTAATTAACTCAACTCCCATTAATTCAAAAATCTTAGCAGTTTAGGAATGCTTCTGCTATTAATTATCAACTAATACTGTCTGGATTCTCGGCCCGCCCGGAGGCTGCGGTTCGTCCCGCAAGCGGTCAAGCTGAACCCAGCCTCATCTGACACCGGAGTAGCAGCGAGAGTCCGGGCCTGCTGGCAAAAGGCTAAATTTTCGTCGTGCATTTCTTGGCGGACGAATTGAATCACTCAAAATTCCCCTATTTTCGGAAATTAAAAAATTTCGATTTTTTGCCATCATGCCAACTCCGATCGCCATTCTGTCTCCAGAGTGAGGCAGAAATATTCGCTGTTAACCTCTCGTGATTTTCTCAAAAATCTTCAATTGCTCTATTTTTGGTAAGGATTTCTCGGAATTCAGCGCAGTTGCGCTACTCGCCACGGGGTTGAATTTCCGGTATCATAGAACCTTAGAGTCTTATTTGCCGAGAATCTAAATCAGTGCTAAAAAAGCCTGGATAACTTTAAGTTATTTTTCCAAAAAGTCAGTATGAATCAAGTTAAAAAAACTACAACCAAGCTGAATAGATCGCCTGTGAAAGTGTCCGATCGCACTTTAGAACTCGGTAATCTTCCGTTGAGCGACCTGTCTTTAGAAATAACTGATGGTCAAGCTTTGAGAGAATTTAGTTTGGACGATCGCCCGCCGGGAACCCCAACAGCCACAGGCCGCACTGCCGCAACAAGACGCCGGAGGGTAGATGGCAAGAGCGAGTGGGCCCGATCGCCTGTGGTTTCTACTGCGTTTCTCAAATGGCTGCTAGAGAGTTTGACTCGCTCAAAAGGTTGGCTGGGAATTGTCACCCTGGCAGCAGTTTGGGGGTGGTGGAACAGTCAGTTACTGTTTTCCACAGGCCTGGGGATAGCAGCAATGATGCTGGTTTACCGAGGGCAGTCGTGGGACTGGCAATTGCTGCGGGCAAAAGGCAAGCAATTTTGGGATGGCCCGAACCGTCGGTTCGTTTTAGCCGTCGGCACCGGCGGGATTGCTACCTTGGGCGCTTACATGAGTTTGGCGATTTGGGCTGACTCAAGCAGCCACTGGATGGCTTTGAGCCTAATTTTGCAGAATTTGGGGACGATCGCGATTGCAGGGCTGTTGCTGCGGCAAGGGTTGAGTCTGGGGGCCGCAAAAGATGAAGTGGCGCTCGATCGCATCTTGGCGGATTTGACTGATGCTGACCCAGTGAAGCGTTTGATTGCTGTGCGGCAAATGACCGATTTGGTGAATCAGGGTGGGTTGGGTCCTGTGAGATCTGTCAAAAGTTCGATCGCCCGTTCCCGCGCTGCGGAGTGCTTTCGCCTGATGCTGAGTCGGGAACCAGAAGCTGTAGTCCGCAATGCCCTTCTCGAAGGTTTGCAGACTTGGGACGCTACTTATGGCATGGCTTTAAAATCCAAAAATCAAGTCATCGACTATTAGCTGACCGTCAAAAGCGTAAAAACTAATTCGATAAATATTCGGAGCTTTTACGCGCAGGGGAGCCCTAGGGGCGATCGGAGAATTAGACCCGACCAGATTGGGCGCCGGCATTTCATCCTGAACAATTGGGTTGCCGTCAATGTCACAAGCAGATAAAACAGTTCGTCGCGAACTGGTGACAAGTCCTGACACCCAGCGAACTGGATACTTAAAAGTTACTTCTATCAGTCCGCTTTTGGGGGCTCCCATTAACACTGTTGCCCCAGAACCAGTGAAAAATGCTGGGTTTGAAGGTTGGATGGCGACGGCATTGCTAAAAGTCACCCCCCAATGTGCAAACTGGTGTTCTACTACTTCAAAGCATTTCAAGTCTTCTAAAGCTACGCGGACGATCGCAGGTACCGTCGTGGCGCGCGATCGCACATCTGAAGCCGCGCCTGAGCGTTCTGGAGTGGCGACCAAAGACTTTTTGCTGTTTAAATCCATGCTTCGATAGGCTGTGTCAAATTCTGCAAACCCGTCTGATTGAAGACTTTTCGCATCAACCATAAAACCCTCGCGATCCCTTTTTCTGAGCAGTTGCATTTTAGTAGACCTCCCTGAGATTAGTTGTTTCTTCTGTTTTGGAATTGATAACGGCGAGGCCAGTGATTGCCAAACTTGCAATTAGGAATCGAAACCCCATCGCCCGCCCTCCAACAAAGACTTTCGACCTCAAAAGCCACTGCTCCGCAAAATATCGTGATTAATGATTGGTGATTGGCGAGCGTCGGCAAACCTGCCGCCTGCCTGAAAGCGAGTTCTAATAGTCCTCCTTTCCGAGCGCCTGCTTTCGGGGTTGGCGAACAGACTCTATTTTGGTGAGGGGTCTTACCCATCATTTTGCTATTATCTCCGATCGGCGCTAGTTTGCAAGGGTAAGGATAACTACACAGCCGAATTGCCCAAATCGCAAAACTTACTTGCTGTCTGTAGTTTCACGCTTCACCTGTACTAAAATAGATTTAAATCATTACTCAATCTTTACAAAAACGCCACCAGCTTTGCAAGTTTTTTAAACAAAGACGGGGCGATGGAAAAGAATCTAAAATATAACAGCGATTAAGGTTAGTTTATGCTTGTACCCCTCGGCTTCGGTCAGCGATCAATAGTTACTTCTCTCGGCAGAATGGTCTACTACACTGCTGAAAAAATGCCTTGGATGGGGTTGCCGACCTCAACTTCGGAAAATAAGCCGAACTTAGTATTTTTTCACGGTTTTGGTGGCGGGTCGAGTGCCTACGAATGGTCGAAAGTTTATCCGGCTTTTGCGGCAGAATATCGAATTTTAGCACCGGATTTAATCGGTTGGGGGCGATCGGAACATCCGGCAAGAAATTATCAGGTTGAAGATTATATCACAATTTTGAGCGAATTTCTCGAAAAAACTTGCGGCAGTCCGACAGAGGTGATTGCATCTTCGCTAACAGGGGCGATCGCGATTCGAGCTGCGATCGCACGGCCGGATCTCTTCAAATCCCTAATTTTGACCATACCCAGCGGTTTGTCGGATTTCGGACAAGATTACGGCACAAGTTTCTTCGCTAAGCTAGTCAACACGCCGATATTAGATCGCTTGCTCTACAGTACCGGAATCGCCACAGACGGCGGCATCCGTAGCTTCCTAGAACAACGTCAATTTGCCGATTCCCGCCGCGTTTACCAAGAAATTGTTGACGCTTACCTCGCATCTGCTTTGGAACCAAATGCAGAATATGCCGCCCTGTCTTTTGTGCGGGGAGATTTGTGCTTTGACTTGTCGCTGTACATCACTCAGCTAACAACGCCGACAGCGATTATTTGGGGAGAAAAATCGCAGTTTACCGGGCCCGATATCGGCCAGCGGTTGGCAAATCTCAACCCCGAAGCAATCAAAGTTTTTCAACCTCTGGAAAACGTAGGTTTGACTCCGCAGTTAGAAATTCCCGCTGTCACGATTGGCTTAATTCGGCAATACTTAAAATTGCTTTCGGAAGGGTAAAGAAGTTCGGCAACGAGCAATGTACAAGATGTAACGGATGTCAGGAAAAAGCAAGAAGGAAGAAGGAATTCCCTCTTCCCCATTAGCAATGACTACTGACTACTGACTACTGACTACTAATTATTCTTTTACTCGCACGTCGATAACGCTGGCGTTGAAAATGTACTTGTTACCTTCAAGCTCTAGCGTAGTGCCAATTTTGACTTTCGTATTACCTAAAACCGGGCCATTTTCAGTAAGTTGACCTTTTCCCTCTAAGGTAAACATCATATTTTTGCTGAAAGCTTCTTCTTCTCTTGGATCGGGGAGAGCTTTCAGAGTGCCGTTGGGCTGAGGAACTGCTAGGGTTCTGGTGAGAGTTTTGACAGATTTGATGGTAATCTGACCGGAGGGTTGATTGCGGATCACCACATTGATTTTATCACCTGGTTTGAACAAATCTTGAACGTTTGTTCCTTTGAGACCGATCGCAATTGCATCAATCTCTACAGGTTTGATACTGGTGCCGACTTGGGCTACGGAACCGCCAGAAGTGCCGGGAAAGAAGAAGATTCCGACTGCAACTAGCAGTACGATCAGAGCGGCAGCTACGTCTAGAATGCTGAGTTTGCCGAACAGTCGGCCTTGAGAATCTAAAATTTTCATAATCGCCTATTATACTGATAGCGACAGGAGTATGTTTACAAGCTCAGGACTTACGCAGACATCGATGAAAAACAGATGCTGCTATTGCTGAGCTACCGCTGGCAATGACATACTTTATTGATTCGTAAGTCATGAAGCTAAAAGATATTACCACAACGATCGCCCAAAATCCGCATGACTGGGGCACTTAACCCAGAAGGCAGTTGACGGCGGTTGGTTGGCCTTGGCTCGATCGCCCATAAGCTGGTGGCGCCGTTAAAAATTGACAAAAAGCTAGAATAGCAACTAAGCAGCCTCAAATTACGTCTGCCTATTTAGTGACTTTTCGAGTTTTTCCTACAATTTTATCTAACTTCTGGCACCTATCACTCATGTTAAAAAGTTTTTGGTTGACTTGCCGGCATACTTGTGGCCGGGGGATTTATCTGTTTCTGTCCCTGATTGTGGCTGCAGGTATCTGGGTGGTTTCCCCGGAACCCACTCAAGCATTTTCTTTGCCTGAACTGATTTTTCGGGGCATTCAAGTTATTCAATTGTCGAATATGTCCGATCGACAAGAGGTGGCTATTGGCCAACAAATTAATCAGCAGTTAACGAACAGCGAGTTTAAGATTGACCGCGATCGGGACACTACAGAATATATCAACCGCATCGGTCAACGACTCGCTCAAGAAAGCACTCGCCCCGATATTCCTTATACTTTTCAAGTGATTGACGACGACAATATTAATGCTTTTGCGACAATGGGCGGTTTTGTTTATGTGAATAAAGGTTTGATGGCGGCGGCGGACAATGAGGCCGAATTGGCAAGTGTGATCGCCCACGAAATCGCTCACATTAATGCTCGCCACGCAATTAAACAAATGCGTCAAATGGCCATAGCTTCTGGTGTAGCTTCGGCGACAGGGCTCGATCGATCTCAGGCGGTTCAGATTGGGGTAGAATTGGCTTTGCGGCGCCCCCACAGTCGCCAAGCTGAGTATGAAGCGGATCAGTTGGGATTGCAAACTATGGGGCGAGCGGGCTACGCTCAATCTGGGATGGTTGATTTTATGAAAAAGTTGCTCAACAAGCCTTCTCCTCCTAGCATTTTGAGCACTCACCCGGCAACTGGCGATCGTATTGCTGCTATTTCACAGGCTATAGATCCGGATCTTGCTAGCGGCGAAGGTTTGAATAATGAGGATTACAGGCTAGAAATCCGCAGGCTTTTGGGCTCGTAGAAATGTAAATCAGTCAGGCAATCTCTTCTCTTCTCTTTTCTTACTTCGCGACGCTTCGCTAACGCGCCGCTTCGCTAACGCGTCTTCGCGGTTCGTTAAAAAATAAATCCAGTTACTAGGGTAAGTCAGCAGCAAGTTAATTTCGGTTTAAGAGATCGGACTTAAGCGGACATACCCTAAAACTACAAATAGATTTAACACTGCTGTTGAACAACATAATCGATCGCAGCTTGCGGGGGTGGAATCGGCTGCGGCTTCAATTGCCGAACAACTTCGTCAAACGGCAAAATTCGGACTTGATGGTTAAATACATTTACTTGATAAACTCTGCGGTAGCTGAGGTCAAATCCTGTCAGCCAGCCGCTTTTGGGATGATAAGCACCCGTGTCAATATCCAACCACCCTTCGCCCCTGACTAATTCGCCCGGTCTGACCCCATGAAAGGTAAAGGTGATCGTGTGACCCGTGATAATTAATTTATTGGGAAAATAGGGTTTCGACATGGTGTGAAATTCCCTGCGAATCCAACACAGTTGTTCGATCGACTGTTCATCGATCGACAGATGGGGGTCAACGCCCGCGTGAACCAGCCAGATGTCCCCTAAGTCCCGGTACGTAGGGAGCGATCGCAGCCACTCTAAGTGTTTGTACGGCATCATCCCTGTATCTCTGTAGCTTGCTACTGTCGCATCGCCGCCACTGTAGAGCCAAGATTGCCACGCTCGCATATCCATCGGCGTCCCCGACAAAGCCTCCAGCATCAGTTGTTCGTGGTTGCCCAACAGAGTTTGGTAGGGGCTTTGCTGCACAAAATCTAATACCTGAGCGCTTTTGGGGCCACGATCGATTAAGTCTCCCAAAAAATAGACGCGATCGTTCGAGCTGGGGGCAAGTGCCTCTAGCAGGGTCATTAACCCGTCGTAATGCCCGTGTACGTCCCCGATAACAATGCGCCGGTGCTCCATTGTGTTTATCCGCTTCCCTGACTCAAAAGCCCCATCTCTAGCTTATAGCATCTGATTTTGCTGTTATTTGCCTCCCCTCTTTTACGGTGGAGGGGTCTCACCCATTATACTGCTTTTTATAAAGATTCTGTAAAGCTCACCAGTAGCTGTTTGCGTAGCTACTGATAGAAACACAGGCAAGCTGCTAATTCTGCTTCTGCAACTGCTGTTACTGAGACAAAGATTTGAGTTATTTGACTCTTTAGGGTGCATCAGCGATTAGCCGACGGATTAAGTCGAAAATAATCCTAGCTGACACACCGTAAAATACGATCGAGCCTTAACGATGGTCACTGAGTCAAAGCTTTGAGAAATGTCTGGAGTTCTGCCAAAAAACCTTTCTTTTTTAAGGGTTTGGCAGGTGTGGTGGAGTCAGGATCGGCGCTTGGCAGAGAACCGGCTAAAATCCGCTCTAAATCGTCTCCGACAGGTTTTTGGGCGGTTTCAGAAATTAGTTCGTATTCGTCGTTTGTTTCCAGCCACACTTGCCAGGATTGGGGGTAGCAGCGGAATAAAGCAGCAGTGTCTAGGGGTCTGATATAGTAGCAGGATTCAATTTTGCTGAGGAATCGATCGCGCAATTGGCGGCCCGCATAGCCTATACCTATGGTGGCAACATCTTCCAAGCGCGGGTTGAGTAGAATTACTGGGCGACCGGCCGCAGCTATGTAAATTTTTTCGACTTGGGCAACTTCTACGGCTGCTGGATTGATCAAAAGGAAAAGTTGATCTTCCGGTGATATTTTATCTTCAACAGGGGTGCGACTGCTACCCAAATCAGTGACTTTAAACGGTGTTTCTCCCCAGTCGCGGCGCGCGAGGGCTGCCGCACCGGTGTCGGGAAAAAAGACTTTTACTCCGGGGTAGATTTCCTCAAATTCTGGGAGGAATTGGAGGGTGATAGACTGTGCTTGCAGGGCGATTTCTGGAAATACTAATTCGACTTGCAGTAGATTTTTGCCGTCCGAGAGGGCAGCGGCGGTGGCAATGCGGGATTGGGCGATCGCCTCGTTGAGATCCTTGGGCAGTTCTGTCATTAATCTTATTGTTTTTACTCGACTTCTCTCTATCTAATTTTACCTGAAATATGGCACCATTCTCAATTACCTATTTAGGAACAGGCAAGATGCCTGTTCCACAAGAAAATTCACTCTTTGTGGAACAGGCATCTTGCCTGTTCTTGAGAATGGTACAAGATGTAAGTTTGACCGCACTAAGCCACAAAAGCTAACACCGACACAGGCGAGCCCGAACCTCCCAAAAGACGTAAGATTCCGATAACTAAAGTGATGTTAGCCGCAGGTAACAAGTCAAGATTTGCCAGATTTTCCAGCACTATTCGCTGCTTTTCCAATACCAATCTGTTAACCGCAAAACTTTCATCTTGCCCGGTATCGACTCCGTGGGTATCGGTTCCAATTCCCGCTATCGAGCGTTCATATAGCAAAAATTGAGTTGCTGCTTTGCTAAATCCGGGAAAGTGGCAAATTCCGCGATCGTCTCGGTTAAAAAATGCTCCCTGATTATCCCATTTTTTTTGCCAGCCAGTATACAATAAAACTAGATGTCCCGGTTCTATAAGTTTGTGCTGCCGTTCCCAAGCCAATATATCATCAATTGTTAAAGTGTAGTCGGGATTGGCAAGACTTTGCTCTCGGATGTCGATCGCAATTGCCGGCACAACGAGCGACTGCGGGGAATAATTATCAATGCTGGCGCCTCCTACATAAAAGCTGTTGGGTGCGTTGATGTGAGTGCCGCTGTGTTCTCCCATCGAGAATTTTCGCAGGAAATACCCGTCTGTTTCTATTTGAGCTACTGTGGCAATTTCTGTCGCTGGATCTCCTGGCCAAATGGGAATATTTGGGTGAATTGCATGGGTTAAGTCTACAATTTTGCTGTAGGCGATCGTTTTTAAGTTATTTGACTTAAAGTTGTTTGTCATTAGGTTAAATATATTTATTATTTATTAAACACAGTTGAGTTTTTGACCTTCTGCGAACTCAATCTAAAATCTAAAATCTAAAATTCGATTAGTCGATCGAGCGTTGCTTCCATCACATCCTTGGTTTGCCCGGAAACAGTATACACCAAAGCTTCTCGATAAACTCTCCCGGCCGGGTGTAGCACACCGTTAGCAGCACCGCTAGAAACTGCAACCGCCGCGTGCCCGCAACGCACGGCTAAATCAATGGCTTGAGATCGCAGCGCTAATTGTTCTGCTTTCGAGCTATGTTGAGATTGTGGGAAATTCTGTTTTAGCCGATCGAGCTTTTGCTCTAGTTTTTGGCAAGCCGCCGTTATAAAAGGTGAATTCTTAGCAGCCGCCGCTGCTGCAATTACATCCAATCCGGCTCGAATACAGCCAAAAGTAGCCGGAACAAAATTCAGTATATTTTTGCTGTCGTTTTCCGAAATCCAGCCTACAGGTTTAATTGAAATTATTTCCGATTCATCCAGCAACCAATTATCGAGAGTGGCTGTCACAGTATTAGTCGAATTCATGGCGATTAACTGCATGATTTCGCTACAAACTATTTTACCCGATTCGCGTTCAATATTGGCAAAAGGCACTAAACCGAAAACTGCGCGATTGTCAGGAAGTACCCCAGCTACAATAAACTTTTGAAACAAGCGAAAACCTGTTACCCAAGGAACTTTTCCTGACAGTAAATAGCCCGATTTTGTGGGAGTTGCGGTGACAGCCGGATCGCCCGATCGCCTTAAATGCGAAAACCCAATACCCAAGCGTAACTCTTTTTGGGCGATCGCGGGCAAGTATCTGCTTTTTAGCATTTCATTTTCGCTGTTGGCAAGCATGGCAGTTGCGCTGTGGTGCTGAGTTTGCAGGAAAGACAAAGCGCCGGAATATCGAGCCGTCAATTCTTGATATTGGTAAAAACTCTCCGGTTCAACTTCGACACCTCCCCATTTTTGGGGAACTCGCAATGCTAAGAGCGATCGATATTCCAATTCAGCAACTGCGGTTTTCAGCGCTTCCGAGTCGCTGTCGATAATTTCCGCGTGAGGTGCAACGCACTTTTGTAGGTAAGTTTCTGTACTGTTGAGAATATCTTGGGAATCCATTTTTTATAATTATTTTATAGCAGAGGTAGGGACACGGCACTGCCGTGTCCCTACTACTCCGTCGCTCACGGGGTGTGCTTAATAAACGTAGAATCTGCCTTATTTTTCTTCAAATTATTGTGGAGCGAGCCTAAAGTCTCGCTCCCAAACTCACTCATTTCCACACTTTCCAAGGAGCCTTGCCTTCATCCCAAAGTTCGTTTAAATACTTGTATTCTCGAAAAGTATCCATCGCAAAGAAGAACCCATCATGACGGTAAGCCATCAATTGCCCGTCTGCGGCCAAACGCTGCATCGGCTCTTGTTCTAAAATACAATCATCTCCCCCCAAATACTCAAATACCCGGCGGTTAAATATCATATATCCAACACTGATCCAGCCGTCGATTTGAGGTTTTTCAGTAAATTGAACTACGCGGCTATCGCTGTCTACCTCCAAAATTCCAAAGCGAGAAATCGGGCGAAATGTAGTGACAGTTGCCAGCTTCCCGTGAGACTTGTGAAAATCCATCAAGGCGTCAATATCGACATCAGCTACTCCATCGCCGTATGTCACCATGAAATTCTCGCGATCGATATATTTTTCTATCCGTTTGACCCGGCCTCCTGTCATGCTTGCTGCGCCAGTTTCAGCCAGTGTCACCTTAAAATCTTGTTCGAGATGTTCCTCGTGATAAGTGATGATATTTTGGCGTCCCAGACAGATAGTAAAGTCATTGTTCATGGCTTCATAATTAAGGAAATATTCTTTAATCATGTTGCCGCGATAGCCCAAGCACACAATAAAGTTTTGGAAACCGTAGTGTGCATAGATTTTCATGATGTGCCAAATAATCGGATGCCCCCCCACCTCAACTAAGGGTTTGGGACGAAATTCTGTTTCTTCTCTGAGACGAGTACCGAGACCGCCGGCTAGGATAACTACTTGCATTTTGTCACATTTTTAAAGATGATAAATTAATTTATCATCAATCATCAGGAGTTTTTTCAAAGAATTATTAACATTTTCTCATAGTGAGTGAAGCTTTGTAAACCGCAGAAATCACGAACTCTTATAAATAATTCTAGGGTACGCGCGACCGCACCGCGTATTTGAATGCTGCGCGCAATTTCTAACTAACAGTAGGGTGGGTCCTGCGGACAGTATATTTGAATACAGCGCAATTTTTAACTTATTAAGAGTCGATTAATAAATAGACAAAAAAACAGCAAATACCTATACTAAATATAAGAAATAGATTCAAAAGCAATGAAAAATCAACTCGATCGCCTAAAAAAGTTTTTAGGTATCCTCTGTGCGATCGCCTCAATAATTATATTATTCCAATCGGCAATACCTGGTGTTTATGCCACGGTTGTTGCACCGGAAGGCTCAACTATAGCACCAACCACCCTAGCTTTTGTTCCGAACATACCGGGCGGCGGATTAGACTTTCACGAATCAGCAGGAGGCCACACTTTAGAGAGACACGTTGGTAAAACAGCAGCACAACTAGCACAGCGACTCGCAAGCGAAACGAGAATTTCTGCAGCATCTTCTTTTACTGATCGTTCTGTCGCCGAAGCGGCTATTGCAGAAGCAATGAACAGAAATCAAAGTGCGATCGACTCCTGGGTGAAAAGTCGAGGCAATCGTTATACGATCGACTACAACGCCAACAGAATAATTGGCATTACTCTACGTCGCCGCGCATCCAAAGCAACTTCAACATCTCGCCTGAGAATCGTCCTTCAGCGCAGCGCCAAATTACCTCCCGGATACTTTATTCTCACAGCCTATCCCCAATGATCAATCAATTTCCTCATTTAACCCAATTTTTCAGTTCATACTTTCACCAAGACTGGCCGTTAGAAGCTGACACTCCCAGCGATGTAGTGAACAACTACCGCAGCAGCGAACCGCCCGAAAGTGTTGAAGCTGCATCGCAAGAACTCAGCCAATTGTTAGAAATGCCGATCGTCCCAGCCGATTTAGAAGCATTCATCCTCGATGAATTAGGGTGTTACTACGACCCCCAATCCGAAAATCAAACAGTCAGAGAATGGTTGGAATCCGTTCAAAAGTCTTTGACAAGTCCCAGCTAAACTTTATATATTTGTAAGAATGCGGCTATATATTTGTAAGGACACGGTAGTGCCGTGTCCTACAAGTTATCCACAATTCAATAGGATAGCTAGCTCACTTGCTAACCGTCAATAAGTAGCCTTCGTGGACGTTGAAATTAGGGATAACATAAGCTAAGCTGCCGCTACCAACCAAAACTTGTTCTTCTTTAACGGTGACAAGCTTTTGCACGGCTCCTTCTTCATTGTTGGGAATTTTTTCTAATTTTAGAGTGATTTTCTGACCCCTTTGAATACCTAGCTGTTCCAAATTCCCGATGCTTAATGTTACCGTTGTTGCTGAGGAAAAATTGGGGTCGAAATAACCTAAAAGTATCTGTGCTTTACCTTCAAGATTTGACTTGCTGGCTAAAGCGACAAGGCGATTGTTATTTGACCAACTCCTCACCCGCGAATTAACTCCCTCAGCATAAGCTTTGTAAGTCCACCAAGCTGCTCTTGGCTCAAAAGTATTCGGCGTGACCATCCCACTCAGCGTATTGTTGAAGCAATTGCTAACTTTATTTGGCCCTTTACTCTCCCAACAAGCTCTGCAAGCACCGTCAGCTTTTGCATACTCTAAGTTATACAAATAACCTAAGATTTCCCCCGGCTGGTACTGCGCTAAGTTCCCCACAATTTCATTGACGTAAATTTTTTGCAATTTCAGTTCATTGTAAAATGGACTTTGCTGAAAATTGCGTTTAGCCTCAATTACGTGATCGTCAACAAATAAAATCATCGTGTCGTTAAGTTCGTGCCATGAGAGGAAGTTTACTTCAAGTTTGTTAGCCTTGCAGTAATTCAAAAAAGCGGCAAGATATTCTTTGCTGTAGCGGCCGAGGCTTGGCCCGCCAATCATTGCTGACGGCCCCAGTTCTTCCCGCAATATTTTGTAAGCTCTTTTGTAAGTTTCAAAGAATTGTTCTCTGCTTCCATTCCAAAACGGATTTTTTAAATCGGGTTCATTCCATACATCCCAAATAATTTTTTTGCCTTTATTTTGCTGGGCTAACTGTCGGATGAATGCTTCCCATGCAGGGTAGTTTTGATAAGGCCACCCATTGGGATTGCTACCGTAGCCCCACAAATCGCTGACTACTAACTGAAACTCGGCTCCGCTGGCGATGACTCGATCGTAAATATCGAGTCTCCCCGCCCGCCAAAGTTTCGGCTGCAAGGGTTTTATCGAGCTATCCGGTGGTTTGGCAGTGTCGATTCCGTGCAGGATGCCACTCATGGAAATTGTACCGGTGGCTGGCTGTCCAAAATCTACTGTCACGTTCGATCGCAGTTGGGCGATCGCTCTTGGCTGTCCCAAATAGGCTATTAACAGAACAGTGACAATAGCTAAACCAATTGGCAACAGTTTATTAATACGTGGGAACTTGAATGTAAGTTGCATATTTTTCTGTAGTTGGTGTTTAATAGAATGGGCATCTTGCTCGTTCCTAAGAATGCTGCAATAACTCAGTTTTAACGAACGGATGACAACACTTCAAAACCCTGTATTGATTCTATCACTTGTTGCCACGAACGCGAGTTAATCAGCTCGTTGGTATCGAACGTAACTCCTTTTTCCGCAGCTAAAATACCAAAATTTTTCACCCAATCAAAGATAGTTTCTGTGGTAAAATAAGGTGTGCAAGCCCAAGCAGATTGCAAATTATTCACCATCTCGGACATATGTCCCCGATCGTAAGCCTCCCAAGCTTTCCACACTAAATAATAGTATTTCACCAGGCTATCCACTTGCTGTACCTGCTTTTTGAGTTTCGGACTAATAGAGAAACTGTCGCTCTCATCGTCACTTACAAATGCCTGTTCAATTATTTCTCCATATTCCCGAAGCATCCGTTCTTCTTTGAATAGTTCTTGGGCTCGCGCTTTGCACGCTTGTCCTGCCAGCCTGCGCGCTTCGGGATTTTCTGCCCATATTTCGAGCGTTTCTACCAACTCTTTTACTGTTCCTGCTGGATGGATTGTAGGATCGGGTAGTAGCTTTCCCGTATCTCCCAATTCTTCGGGAATACCGCTGACGGCTGTGGCAATTACGGGCAATCCTTTCGCCATTGCTTCCATAATTGCTAGCGGCATTCCCTCAGCTTCGGAAGATAAAATAAAGATGTCGCTGGCGTCGAGCCAATCGGCAATATCCCAGCGCTGTCCTAAGAATTTCACCTGTTCTTCTACTCCTAATTGGCTCACAGTTGCTCTTAATTCAGGTTCCATATTGTCGTGAGTAGTAGACCCAGGCCCGGCCCAAACAAAGTAAATTTGCGACCAAATCGGACTATTTTTCAATTGGGCGATCGCCTGCAATTGATACTGATATCCTTTGATTGGAGTCAATCTCGCCGCCGTAAAACAAACAACAGCATTTTCGGGGATTCCTTGTTCTTGACGCAGGCGTTGGCGACTTGAAAGATTCTGCGGCTCAAAATAACTATTTGGTCTGCCATAATAGATTACTTTTCCCCGTTCGAGACGTGCTTTAAATAGACTTTGAAACAAGTTTAAATTCTCGTGGGAAACTGCTACTGCTGCTTTGGCTACCATGTACTGGTAGGCAACTGCATCGAAATAGGGAATTTGATCGCCGCGATCGAAGGTCTCATAATTGCGATTGATATAACCCAGACTGATTATGTACGGTATATTTTGCTCGATCGCAACTTGTTTAGCTGCAAAGTTAGCCATCGGCCAGCCGTCACTAAATATAATTAAATCCGGTCGAGCCTGGGCGTAAATCTTTTGAGCATCATCTAAGTTGTAAGCAATTCGTAAAAACTCCTTCATCGTGTCGAACTCTAGCCAAATATGTTCAATACCTAGTTTTTTTTGTTCGGTAATTAAAGGGTTAGAAGCTTGACTTTGAACGCTGGTTACTCGGTAGCCATCGGCAGCTAATTTACACATCAGGGAGTGGTTAAACTGAGCCAAACCGCCGACTCCTGAGTCTTCTGTGTACAGGAGTACGTGCTTTGTCTGCTGCCGAGAAAGCGAACTGGCGGTCGATTGGAACTGATAAGGATTGTTCGCTGCGATCGCCACTATGTCTTGCCATTCCTGTAAATTGGTTAAGGCATAGGCATCAAAGTTGTAGCCGTACTGTTCTGAAACCCCCTTAAAAGTTTCCAGCCAATTAAAAACAGTTTCAGTGCCTGTCAAATGAGTATAATACAGAGATTTTTCCAGACATTCGACCATTTCTGCCAAATATCCATCGCGGTACATCCGCCATGCTATCCATACGAAACACTTGTAACGTTCCGCGCGTTTCAAGTCACGGATGTGCGGAGGTAAGTCTGGCCGCGCGAAAAATTGCTCCATCAAAATTTCCGTATTTTTCATTAATTTGGAGCCGTTAGACATGATATTGCTTTCGTGCTGACGATAGCAGGTTAATATCTCTTTTAACCAAACTGACTTGCAGCCTTTTAAACCTAAACGTAGGACAAAATCTAAATCTTCGGTTGGCGGCAAGCGATGATCGAAACCCCCCAAGCGTTCCCACCACTCTCGCCGCAGCATCATGGCGCTGGGACGCACGGATTTGTACAAAACAAAACTTTCTAAATCTAATTTGGGTGCTTCTTCCCAAGGCTTTACTCCATAGAGGCCTTGCTCGTTTTTGTCAACAATAACCCAACCTGTTTGCACCATATCTAATGTGGGTTCAGCGTCAAAGCAAGCTACTTGTTTTTCTAGTTTTTCTGGTAAGAAGAAGTCGTCAGCATCTAGAAAAGCTAAAAACTCCCCTTTGGCTAACTTACAAGCATGATTTCGAGCAATGGCTGCTCCTTGATTATCTTGATAGATATATTGAATTAAATCGAGGTAAGGTGCTAAAACTTTGCGAGTGTTGTCAGTTGAGCCGTCGTCTACGACAATAATTTCCCAGTTTTCATAAGTCTGGCTGAGAACACTTTCTACGGCTCTGACAATGTAGCGCTCGCAGTTGTAAGCCGGAATGATGACACTGACACGCACTTTTTGGGGAGGAATTATCCTAGCCATTAACTGTTTCCATTCAGGTATTTTTCTGAGAGCCAGGCCATCAATTGGGCAGCCGTAGGTGTTAGAAATTCCGATAAGGCGCTTTACCCAATCTATTATAGTTAGTGTCAGCGAGGACGGGGTATAATCCAAAGATTTTTGCAAATACTCAGTCATTTCTGCCGGATAACCGCTGTAGTAAAGTTGCCACGCCATCCATGTCAGAGCTTCATAAAAAGCCTGCTTTTCTAATGGGCGGATGTCCTCTGGCAAGTCGGATCTACTGAATAAATTTTGCTTTAACTTAATACTAAGGTTAGCCTGTTTTAGCGCTCTCTGGATGGACACATTTTGCCCGTGCTGGCGGTAGCATACTGTCACTTGAGGCAACCAAGCAGCTTCGCAGCCAGATAGTGCTAAACGCAAGATTAAGTCGGCATCATCTACTGAATCATACTGAGAATCAAAGCCACCAACTCGTTCCAGCCACTGCCGCGAAAACATCATGGCGCTGGGAAGTAGGGGCATATAAACAATCCAGGTTTTTAAGTCTAGCTGAGGCAAGTATTCCCAGGGTGTGACATCGAAAATACTTTCGCCTTGCTCTTTAACCATTCGCCAGCCACTATTAACAATTCCTAGTGATGGCTGAGCGTCAAATAACGCAACTTGTCCAGCTAACTTATCGGACAAGAAAAAGTCATCTTGATCTAAAAAAGCAATTAATTCGCCTCGGGATTCCTCAATTCCTCGGTTGCGGGCGGCAGCTACTCCTTGGTTTTCCTGATAAACATAGCGAATTTTGTCAAAATAAGGCTGCAATGCTTGGCGGGTGTCGTCGGTTGAGCCGTCGTCTACGACGATAATTTCCCAGTTTTTATAGGTTTGGCTGATGACGCTTTCTACCGCTTGCGCGATATAGCGAGATCCATTATATGCTGGGATAATTACACTTACTCGCGCTGTCGGATTTGAAATTGACATGAATTTTATCTGTGATAAGGAATGGTTCGGGAACGGATTCTGAAACGGATGTAATAGAGGTCAGGAAGAAGGAAAAAGAAAGAAGAAGGAATTCTAAGTTAAGAAGGTAAATCTGGTATTTTAACCTGCATAAAATACAGATTCAATTCCCTGTACTTCCTCGACTAATTGTTGCCATTCTCCTGAATTAATTAGAGAATATGTATCTAAAGTATGCCCTTTAGCTGACGAAAAATTGCCAAAATATTCTACCCAGTTTAATAGCGTTTCTGTATTCAAAAAAGGTGTGTATTTTAAAGATTCTTTAAGCGACTTCTGCATTTCGCTTTGATCTTTTTCACAGTAAGCCTGCCAAGCCTTCCATACTAAAGAGCTGTAGTTGACCAGGTTTTCTATTTTCGCTATTGACCTCTGCACCTCTTTTTTAGTAACAAAGGGATCTGTTTGGCGATCATCGCAAACTAAAGCTTTTTCGATCGCCTCCATCGACTCTGCCAACATCCGTTCCTCTTTAAACACTTGCTCGGCCCGCTGCTTGCAAGCTTGACCGATTTGATGGCGTAATTCTGGATTCATTGCCCAAGCTTCTACAGTTTGCGCCAATTCCCTCGCGGTTCCCTCTGGATCGGTATTCGGATCTGGCAACAATTTCCCAGTCTCGGCAAGCCCTTCAGGAATGCCGCCCACAGCCGTTGCAACTACCGGCAATCCCTTAGCCATCGCTTCCATAACTGCAAGAGAAGGTGCTGCATCTGCTAGAGAAGTCAAAATGAATATGTCGCTAGCATCCAGCCAATCTAGGATATCCCAGCGCTGTCCGATCGCCTTCACGCGATCGCTCACTCCTAACTCTTTAGTAGTTTGCCTCAATTCTATTTCTACATTATCAGCGCTTCCCTCACCCGTTCCTGCCCAGACAAAATACAGTTTAGACCACACAGGAGACTGCTGCAACTGCTTGATTGCTTCGATCTGATATCGGTGTCCTTTAATCGATGCCAATCGAGCCGATGTGAAACAGACAATCGCATCTTCAGGAATTCCTATTTCTTGTCGCAGGCGTTGACGAGCCGCAGCATTAGGAGGTGCAAAATATTCAGGAGAACGCCCCAAGTAAATCACTTGTCCTCGCTCTTTCGGCAACTTGAAATGTTGGCACAATAAATTCAAATGTTCGTAAGCGCCAACAATCAATGCTCTAGCTTGCAGGCAGTGGTAGAGCACTCCTTCTACATAAGGCACTACATCCCCGCAGGCAAAAGTTGCGTGTTCTGGCATAACTAATCCCATCACCATCATGTATGGTATTCCCATTTCAATAACTACCTGTTTAGCTGCAAAATTGGAAAATGGCCAACCATCGCTAAAAATAATCATATCCGGTTGATTGCTAGCAAAAAGCTCTCGTGCATCCTGAGTATTTCTTAACACCCGTTGTAAATCTTTATGGCCACTAAAATCCAGCCACAAGTGCTCTATACCTAACTCTCGTTCTCGCTCAAGCAAGGGGCTAGAATATTTGGTTTGCACGCAAGTGACTCGATACCCTAATAAGGCTAACTGACAGAGAATGGCATGATTGTATTGCGCTAATCCTCCCACACCCGGATCGTCGGTGTTGTAGAGTAGAATGTGGGCTTGCCTTTTTGAAGGTGTGGGAATAGAACTCTGTTGAGATTGGGGTGGATTAGCCATCACCATCTGAATTATTTCTTGCCATTGGGCTAACTTACTCAGCGAATAAGCGTCAAAATTTTCACCATATTCTTCAGAAGCCATCTGAAAACTTTCCAGCCAATTCAAGACTGTTTCTGTGGGCGAAAAATGCGTATATTGCAATGACTCTTCTAAACACTGGGCCATCTCTGTTAGATGACCGTCGCGATACATCCGCCATGCCAGCCACTTTAAGCATTGATAGCGTTCTGGGTTTTTTAACTGCCGGATTGACTGAGGCAAATCGGGTCGAGCGAAGAATTTTTTCATCACAATTTCTATATTCTTCATTACGCGAAAACCGCTTGACATGAGATTAGAATTGTGCTGGCGATAACAGGTAAGTGTCTCTTCTAACCAAACGGCTTTGCACCCCTTTAAAGCTAAACGCAAGGCAAAGTCTAAATCTTCTGCTAGTGGCAACTGAGAATCGAAACCCCCCAATTTTTCCCACCACTTTCGGCGCAGCATCATCGCACTCGGTCGCACGCATTTATATAGAATCAAGCTTTCTAAATCTAATTTAGACGCTTGCTGCCAAGGCTTGACAGCAGAAATCTCTCGCCCGGTTTCATCGACGATAACCCAACCTGTTTGCACGATATCTAAGGTGGGGTCAGCGTCAAAGCAAGCTAGTTGTTTCTCTAGCTTGGATGGCCGGAAATAGTCATCGGCATCTAGAAAGGCTAAAAACTCCCCTTGTGCTAGTTGGCAAGCAATATTTCTAGCGGCTGCTACTCCTTGATTTTCCTGGTATATGTAGCGAATTCTGTCAAAATAAGGCTGCAATACTTGCTGCGTGCGATCTGTGGAACCATCGTCTACAACTATAATCTCCAAATTAGTAAAAGTTTGACCTAGGGTGCTTTCCACCGCTTGTACGATGTAGCGATCGCCATTATATACAGGTATAATTACGCTTAATTGCGGTGTTTGAGTAGCTGTTGACATTATTTAGCTCGCTGTTAACCTATGATTATCTAGTTTAGATTAATGTGGCGGACATTCATTATTATTCTGTGTTCGGTTGCTCTACTTACAAAAACTTGAACTTTGGCAAAGTGTAGCATATAATTTTACATGGAATGATAACTCAAAAGGAAAATAAAAAATGAATTCGGAAACGGCGCAGGTGAATTTTCAGCAACAGGCAGAACTTTATTTAGCTACAGGCAACTTCGATCGGGCGATCGCACTTTGCCAACAAGTTTTGGCATCTGAACCCCACTCTGCAGAGACTTGCAAGACCTTGGGGAAAGCGCTGCAAGCTCAGGGTAAACTAGAAGACGCAAGGTATTGGTATAAAGTTGCGATCGCCCATCAACCCGATTTTGCCGAAGCTTTTGCTAACCTCGGCACTCTCTCCGCTACTTTGGAACAGTGGCAAGAGGCGATCGCCTGTTACCAAAAAGCCATCTCCCTGCAACCAAACTTTGCAGGATTTTACCGTAATTTGAGCCGGATATTTACCCAAGTCGGTCAAGCTGAAGAAGCAGCAGACTGTTGGTATCAAGCACTAATCGTGGAACCGATAGAAATAGCAGAAGAATATCTCGATTTAGGTAATACTTTGCTTGCCCAAAATAAGCCAGATAAAGCGCTGACTTGTTACCACCGCACGATTTATTTAAACCCCAGCTTTTGCGAAGCTTATTGCAAAATAGCCGAAGCGGCTAGCGAGCTAAAGCAGTGGGACGAAGCTATCGTTAACTACCGCAAAGCTATTCAACTCCAGCCGGAGATTTCGGAGTTTCATTACAAATTAGGCAATGTTTTGCAAGCTAAGGAACTCTGGCGCGAAGCGGAGGCTGCCTACCGAAAAAGTATTGATTTAAATCCCAATTCTTTTTTGTCATACTACAACTTAGGCAGCGTGCTGCTCAATTTAGAAAAATGGGAAGAAGCTGCGATAGCCTACCGCACGGCTGTTGAAATTAACCCGGGTTTTTCTTGGTCTTACTACAGCATCGGTGCAGCTTGCGATCGATTAGAAGAATGGTCTGAATCCGCCGCAGCTTACCAGCACGCTACTGAAGTAGACCCAAATTTTTTCGCAGCTTTTCACAAGTTAGGAGATGCACTTTTTAAGCTAGAAAAGTGGTCAGAAGCTGAGGCTGCATACGAACGGGCGATCGCACTAAATGCAGATTTATTTTGGTCTCATTATAACTTAGCTTTGACTTTAGTTAAACTTCAAAAGTTTGCAGACGCAGCACTCGCTTATCGGCGGGCGATCGCACTCGATCCAGAATTCTCTTGGACTTACCACAATTTAGGAGAAGTGCTGTTAAAAACCCAACAGTGGAAAGCCGCAGCTACCGCTTACCAACGTGCTATAGAACTTAATCCCACTATTTCTTGGTCTTATTACAATTTAGGCGATGCTTTTAGTGAAAGTCACGCATGGAACGATGCTGTTTCCGCCTACCTTTGTGCGATTCAAATCGAGCCGTCTCTACCGGGAATTTACATAAAATTAGGTGCGGCTCTAATTAAAAGAACTCTGGTAGATTCAGATGTAGCAACTAGCTACTATCACCACGAAATGCAGCCGCCACACGCTCCTGAATTTTACTGCGAAATCGCTCAAAAGTTTGCCGAGAGTGATCGGCTTAACGAAGCCATAATGTTGTACTTGATGGCATTAGAAATTAGACCAAAAGATCCAGAAATATCCCCAAAATTAGAGGAGATTTTAGAAAAACAGCGTCAAACAGGGGAATGTACTCTATTATTAGAGTTAGAGGCTAAGGATATTCGAGATCGCTACATTGCCCGAGTAGTCAAAGGCAAGACTTTTGCAGAAGTCGGTGGCTTGTGGGGAACTGTCAGCGAAAAAGTATCCGTAGCTAGCAAATACGGTGCAGTTTCTCTGACAATGATTGATGCCATGCCGGCATCCCTCAACTGGTGGCAAGATTTTCACGATCGGATGACCAGTTTAAATATTGCTAATTATCACTGTATCAATCAAGATATCACTCAGATTCAACTTGCAGACATTGGCGAACCTTACGATGTAGTTCACTGTGCAGGAGTTTTGTACCATCACCCCCATCCGTTGCAGATTTTAGTTGCCTTGCGTCAGATAACTCGCGAGCATTTAGTTTTCACTTCAGCTATTACCCAAGAAGTTATAGAGAATGAGTTAGGACGCTATGAACTTCCCCCTTCTGGAGTAATGTTTATTCCCGCTTTGGACGACGCCGAACGAGCTATTTTAACAGCTTATTGGCAGCTATACATCAACAACAACCCACTTATAGGGATAACTGAGAAAGCAGTTTTTGACATGAACAATTTTGCGGCGTGCTGGTGGCTGCCTACAGCTACTGCTTTAGAAGCTATGTGCGAAGTCGCGGGATTTAAAGTTTTAGACAAAGGATTGACTTGGAGCAATAATGCTCTGACTCTGCTGCTGGGGATTTGAGGATTGCTAAACGAATAATAAGAGGACTTGCTTGTGCACAAACGGCTAAACACCCGGTTTATGAGCGGATTCCTCGTTTTATTTCCCCAATATTCCTACTAGAAACCGGGTGTTTTTCGTAAGTCCTAAATAAAATAGCTGCCAACATCTTTTGTGAATAAAACAGGAACTGGGAAATAATCAATGAACAATCAGCAACCAGGGACGCCGTTAGGAAACATTTTAGTAGTAGACGATACAGCAGAAAACCTGCGTCTGTTGTCTACGATGTTGACTCAGAGGGGATACACCCCCCGCTGCGTGATTAACGGAAAAATGGCTTTGAGAGCCTGCAATTCTAATCCACCAGATTTGATTTTGCTCGACATAATGATGCCGGAAATGAACGGTTATGAAGTTTGTCAGCACTTAAAAGTAGAGCCTAAAACTCGCGAAATTCCGGTAATTTTTATCAGCGCTAAAGATGAAGTTTTCGACAAAGTAAACGCATTTGCTGTGGGAGCTGTTGACTATATCAGCAAGCCATTTCAGTTTGAAGAAGTGCTCGCCCGCATCGAAAGTCACCTTAGCCTGCGGAATTTACAAAAGCAGCTAAAAGAACAAAATATGCTGCTGCAAGAAGAAATCACGAGCCGCTTAGCAGTGGAAAAAACTCTTCAGGAAAAAAACCAAATCTTGCAACAAGAAATCAGCACCCGTCGTGCTGTTGAAAAAGCTCTGCAAGAGCAAAATTTGGTACTCCAACAAGAGATATCCCACCGCCAGCGCGCCGAATCTGCTTTATTAAAATCTAACCAAGAATTGGCGCGTTCAAATGCAGAACTAGAACAATTTGCTTATGTGGCTTCTCATGACTTGCAAGCGCCTTTAGCAACCATTGCTAGTTACGCTCAACTTTTAGAAAAACGCTACAAAGACCAACTCGACAGCCAAGGTAGTAAGTTTATCGGCAATATCGTTCAGGGCTGCACCCGAATGCAAACTTTAATTGACGATTTACTCGAATATTCGCGCGTTGGCCGGAGTCGGAAACCTTTTGAAATGACAGATTGCAATCATGCAGTCGAGCAAGCACTCGCGAACCTGCAAGGGGCAATCCGCGAGAATAAAGCCGTTGTCACCTACAGCGAATTACCAACGGTAATGGGGGATAGTTCTCAACTCGTACAGCTATTTCAAAATTTAGTCAGCAATGCGATTAAATATCGCCACGATGCACCGCCTGTGGTTCATATTGCCGCTTGTAAACAGGAGGAAAACTGGTTAATTTATGTCTCCGATAATGGAATTGGGATTGCTCCCCAGCATGAAAAACGTATCTTTCAAATTTTCCAGCGATTGCACACTCAAAGAGAATATTCTGGGACAGGTATTGGTTTAGCAATTTGTCAAAAAATTGTGGAACTTCACGGCGGATGTATCTGGGTAAA
Organism: Microcoleus sp. Pol12B5; assembly: GCF_036701335.1. Classification (NCBI taxonomy): domain Bacteria; kingdom Bacillati; phylum Cyanobacteriota; class Cyanophyceae; order Oscillatoriales; family Microcoleaceae; genus Microcoleus; species Microcoleus sp. Pol12B5. The sequence continues at coordinate 112,800 of NZ_JAUBQQ010000005.1, forward strand.
ATCGGAACCAGACCAAGGTTCAACATTTTACTTTACTCTCGCTTAATTGAGACATAACTTCGGCCACAGCTATAAGCTATAAGGGAGGTAAAATTAATTACTTTCTATATTCTAAATCCTAACCTAGAAGATATAATTTAGAAGGTAATACTATTGAATATAGCCGATGAAAGCAGTAAACAATTGGGAAAAAATGGGACTATCGGGGTGGGGATATGGGCTATAGTTGCATTTTTTTAATTGGTATAAATGCCCAGTTATAATAAAAATTATTTTGCGTTGACAGTCTAGTTGGTGCGTGATATAATTTTAATTATTAAACAAAATTTTTGTAGCGCTTGCTTACCCTCCCTAATCTGACGGTCAATGTATGTGTACGTGCAATTGAATGACTGCCCTGAAAATAAAAGGTAGAATTCAAGTTGGTTTAACATTTTCTGGATTAATAAATATTATGAAAGCAGTTTTTAACTTAGCTTTGCCTCCTATCTGCTTTAAAGTTCTGTTAGTAGAAGACAACCCTCATGAAGCTGAGCTGATTGAAGATTTGCTGTCAGAAATAGGTGGCTCGCAGCGTATAGTGCTGACGAAAGTAGAGCGTCTCAGCGAAGCGCAGCAGCGATTGAATCAAGAAACTTTTGACATAATTTTATTAGACCTTTCATTGCCAGATAGTCTGGGAATCGAGACGGTAGCTCGGGTACAAGAGTACGGGGTAAATGTGCCGATCGTAGTTCTGACCGCCCAAAACGACGAAGAACTTGCCCTGCGGTTGATTGCGGTCGGCGTACAGGATTATTTGGTAAAAAGAAAAATTGACAGCGAACTGTTAATTCGATCGCTCCGTTACGCCATAGAACGCCAGAACAGTCAAGATGCTTTGCGAAAAAGTGAAGAAAAATATCGCTCGGTGGTGGAAAATTCCCTGATCGGCATTGCCATCATCGCTCCAATTATTGACAGCGAAATTCCTCTAAATTGCCACTGGATAGAAGTTAACGATGCCCTGTGCAATTTGCTGGGCTATGAGCGCTACGAACTCGTGCAAAAGAATTGGCTAGAGTTGACTCATCCAGAAGATTTGGAGGCTAATTGTGAAAATTTTTCTCAGATGTTAGCAGGTAGGCTCGACGGTTACATTTTAGACAAAAGGTGGCTCAGAAAAAACGGCGGAATAGTTCACACGCGAGTTTCCCGGCGCTGCATCCGTCGCCTGGACGGGTCTATCGACCGGATAATCGAAGTAGTGTTGGACGTGAGCGATCGTTACCGCTACGAAGCCAAACTGAAAGCGTCAGAAGAATTTTTAAACCACACCATAAATGCTACGCCAGACCCAATTTTCGTCAAAGACGAGCAACACCGCTGGATGATATTAAATGATGCTTTTTGTCAGTTGGTCGGTCAATCCCGGCAAGAACTGATCGGCAAATCAGATTATGACTTTTTTCCCCAATCAGAAGCTGCTGTTTTTTGGACAAAAGATGAAGAAGTATTGACAACTGGTATCTGCTTGGAAACCGAAGAAAAATTTACAGATTCGGCAGGGAAAGAACACATAATTTCTACAAAAAAAAGCGTCTTCCAAATAGCAGATGGTAGTAAAGTAATAGTGGGTACAATTAGAGATTTTACCGCATATAGGCAGCAACAAAAAGCCCTGGAACAAAGCGAAGCTCGCTTTCAAAAATTGGTAGCTAATCTGCCGGGAATAATTTATCAATTACGAATGTCCGCCACTGGAAAGATGTCTTTCCCCTACATCTCTTCAGGCAGCCGGCAACTCTACGAATTAGAGGCAGAAGCAATAGAGCAAAATGCGGAACTGATTTCCAGCGGAATTCACCCAGACGACCTCTTAGATTTAAAAGCATCGATCGCAATTTCAGCAACTACGCTGGAACCTTGGCAGCAGCAGTGGCGGCAGACTTTACCATCTGGAAAAGTTAAGTGGCTGCAAGGAGCTGCGAGACCAGAAAGGCTCACTAATGAGAGCAAATCTGGCAGCGCAGGCGATATTCTCTGGGACGGTTTAGTGATGGATATCACTGAATTAAAGCAGGCACAAACAGAGCGCGATCGTTTTTTTACCATATCCTTAGACTTGCTTTGTATTGTAGGTTTTGACGGTCATTTTAAACGTTTAAACCCAGCTTGGTCAACAGCTTTAGGCTACAGTATTAGTGAATTGTTTGCCAAGCCAATGATCGAATTTGTTCATCCAGACGATCGAAAAGCTACCGCAGCGGAAGGAGCCAAACTAATTGCGGGTACGTCCAGTATCTCCTTTGAAAACCGCTACATCTGCAAAGACGGTTCTTACAAATACTTCCTGTGGACGGCATCGCCATTTAGCGAAGAAGGTTTAATCTACTCAGTCGGTCACGACATTACCTCTCGTAAACAAGCAGAGTCCCAACTCCAGCGACAATCAGTAGCAATGGCCGCTGCTTATGACGGCATCGCCATTTTTAATAACAATAAAGAATGTATTTATTCCAACGACGCTTATCTCAAAATGTACGGCTTGGCTAGCCCTAGCGAACTGTATGGGAAGCAATGGAAAATGCTCTACAGCAAAGCAGAAAATTTATTTTTTGAACTACAAATAATGCCGATGCTCCTGCAAAATGGGTACTGCAATATAGAAGCTATCGGTGAGCGCCGTGACGGTACTAAGTTCCCTCAAGAATTGTCGCTGACCATGCTTGTCGGTGGCGAAATAATTTCTATAGTCCGCGATATAACTAATAGAAAACAGGTAGAATCAGCCCTGCGATCGAGCCAGCGTCGCTACCAAACTTTAGCAGAAGCATCGCCAGTTTGCATATTCCATACCGATACCTTGGGAAATTGCCTTTATGTGAATAAACGGTGGAGCGAAATTACGGGATTAAACCCAGGAGTAGCAGCAGAAATAGGCTGGATGAATGCCATACACCCCGATGATGTCGAGCGAGTAAAAAATGAATGGCATCTAGCAATTTTTGAGAAAATTCCTTTTAAATCAGAATACCGCTTTCAGCGTCCAGACGGTCGGGTAATCTGGGTGATCGGTCAGGCAATTGCAGAAATCGGAGACAAGCAGGAAATTAAAGGCTATATCGGCACTATTACTGATATTAGCGATCGCAAACAAGCAGAATTAGATTTGCTGCGAGTTACTCAAGCGGTGGAAAGCACCAGCGATGCGATCGGCATTGCTGACTTGACAGGGCGATCGCTCTACCACAATCAAGCTTTTGTTCAACAGTACGGCTACACCGCAGAAGAACTAAACACAGCAGGCGGATTAACAGCAATTTACCCCCAAAGTAATGTGCTGCTAGAAATGTTTAAAACGATCCGTAAAGGCAAATCTTGGCAAGGCGAACTCAAAATCAACACTAAAAACAACAAACTGGTAACAACTTTATTTCGCGCCGACGCCATTAAAGATGAAACTGGTCATTTAATCGGGTTAGTGGGAGTAATTACCGACATCACCGAACGCAAACAAGCGGAGATCGCCCTGCAGCAGCAATTAAGGCGAGAACGGCTGGTAGTTGCCATGCTCGATCGCATTCGCTCCTCCCTAAACTTAGAAGAAGTCCTGACAACTGCTGTCGAACAAGTGCGGCAATTTTTGCAAACAGACCGCACAGTTATTTACCGCTTTAATCCCGACTGGAGCGGTATTGTAGTTGTCGAATCTGTAGCCAAAGATATAGTTTCGCTGCAAGATTTTGACTATTTGGATACGTGTTTTAGAGATAAATTTGTTGATATTTACCAGCAAGGAAATATTCGCGCTATAGAAGATATTTACGCGGAAAATATGAGTGAATGTCACATTAAATTCCTAGAAAAATTTGAAGTTAAAGCTAACTTAATAGTGCCAATTTTACAAGCACGAGAAAGCATTTCCCAAGTCCAACCGACGGCAGAAAATCAGCTCTGGGGACTCCTGATCGCTCACGATTGCAGTGGCCCCCGTTCCTGGGATTCCTCAGAAATAGAATCTCTCCGGCAATTGTGCGTGCAATTGGCGATCGCGATCCAGCAATCGACGCTATTTCAACAAGCAAAAACGGAAATTGTCGATCGCAAACTTGCAGAATCTGCCCTCCAACAAGCTGCATTAGCTGCTGAAAGCGCCAACCGCGCCAAAAGCGAATTTCTTGCGAATATGAGCCACGAACTACGCACGCCTTTAAACGGCGTTTTAGGTTACACTCAAATCCTCAAAACCGACAAAGACTTAAGCTCTGATCACCAAGAAAGTCTGAGCAATATTCAACAGTGTGGTCAACACCTGCTGATGTTAATCGACGATGTTTTAGATCTTTCCAAAATTGAAGCTAGAAAAATGGAACTCTACCCGGAAGAGTTAAATTTTCTAAATTTTACGAAAAACCTTGCTGATCTCTTTCAGATGCGGGCGTCTCAAAAAGAAATTTTATTCCATTACGAACAAGTCTCTCCCCTGCCTAGCGGCGTTCGTGTCGATCCAAAAAGATTGCGCCAAATTCTCATAAATTTACTCAGCAATGCCGTTAAATTTACTAACACCGGCGGTGTGACTTTCAAAGTCGGCTATGTCGGCACAGGGGCCTGGAGTCGAGGGCAAGAAGAAAATTATGAGTTCTCGACTTTGAGTTCGGAACTGAAAGAAAACTATATGCGCTTCGCCCACAATCCGATCGCAGCCAAACACGCTTTAAAAATCCGCTTTCAAGTCGAGGATACCGGCACGGGAATAGACCAAAGCAAGTTAGAAGAAATATTTTTGCCTTTCCACCAAGTAGGAGGCAATACGTTTGTTGAAGGTACAGGTCTCGGACTCTCGATTAGCCAGAAATTAGCGAAACTAATGGGTGCCGAAATTCGCGTCCACAGCACTTTGGGAAAAGGCAGCACTTTTTGGGTAGATTTAGAATTGCCAGCAGCTAAACGGTACTTAGAGGTGTCTCCTTTGCAGGAAAAACGCTGGCTTGTCGGTTTTGTCGGCAACAAGCAGAAAGTGCTAATCGTGGATGACAATCAACTGGATCGCGATTTGTTGTGCAGGCTGCTGCTGCGTTTGGGGTTTGAGGTTGCAGAGGCCCAAAACGGTCAAGAATGCCTCTGCAAAACAGTTGAATTTCAACCAGATATCATTTTAATGGACTTGCGGATGCCTGTAATGGATGGCTTAGAAACGGCAAGAAGACTGCGGCAGTTGCAGGAAGTAAAAGATGTTGTGTTAATCGCTATGTCAGCTAGCGTTTTCGAGGCTACGCAGCAAGATAGCATCCTCGCAGGGTACGATGCTTTTCTTCCCAAACCGATCGAAGCAAATCACTTTTTGGAACAGTTGCGCGTGCGTTTGGGACTAGAATGGATTTATGGGGAATCTTCGGAAAACAAAAAGCGCAAACATCCCAGTTTGTCACCAGCCTCTGATTTTCCTGCTTATTCTTCTCTGTTACCTGCAGCTTCTGAGTCGGTAGTAAAACTTTTGAAACTCGCAGCTATGGGCGACATTGAAGAAATTTTTGATGAGAGTGCTAAGCTGGAGAGTTTAGAACCTAATTTAATGCCGTTTGTCTCGAAGCTGCGCCAACTTGCTAAGGGATTTCAGCTCAAACAAATTCGGAATACTTTAAAGCAATATATCGATGGTCAGTAGTCAGTAGTCAGTGGTCAGTAGTCAGTAGTGATATCATGTGCGATCGCTCGATAGGACATGATATCACTCTAATAGCCAACCAAATAATTCTCCTACTGTCAGTTGCAATTCCCTGGCAAAAGATGGCATGGGCAATAACTGTTCCGGTTCGTCAAATACCTCCGTTGATTGAGTCGGCCGATATACAAAAACCGATCGCTCCTCTGGATCGATTAACCAACCCATTTGAGTTCCGTGCTTGAGACAATGTAAAATATTTTTAGTAACTTTAGTTTGGCTTTGGTCGGGGGAGAGGATTTCAATTGTCCAATCCGGGGCGATCGCAAACACATTTGCCACACCACCATTTTCTTTACGGGGAATGCGCTCCCAAGTGAATACACTCACGTCTGGAACGATCGCTCGACCGCCAAAAATGCACCGTAGTTCTGGAAATGCTCGCGCCACCTTTTGAGGTTTAAGAGCAGTATTAGCAGCGCTTGTCAACTCGCCTTGAATGACACTATGTTCTCCTTGAGGCATCGGTTTTTGAATGATTTCACCGTCAATGTACTCGCTGGCTGGTTTGGTTTCTGGCAACTTCAGAAACTCTTGGAGTGTCAAAGATTTTGGCAGGGTTTGTACCATCCAATTTTACCTATAAAATAGAGTTTCATCTGCTATTTTACCCAAAAGTCCCGGACTCGTGCGGGTCTACTTACTTCATTTTTTCCGCTATATAGTAGTTCTCAAAAAAGTGAGGTATGCCCAATGCCCCATGCCCAATGCCCCATGCCCAATGCCCCATACCCCATGCCCGATGCCCAATGCCCGATAATATGAGAGACAGTTTTTGAGAGAGTTGGGATTGAAATTACTTTGCCTCAGTAACGGCCACGGAGAAGACGCGATCGCCCTTCGCATCTTGCAGGAACTGCAACAGCACCCGCATCCGCCAGAATTAGCCGTGTTTCCGCTAGTGGGTGAAGGGCAAGCTTTCGCTCAACTAGAAAACGCCCGCATCATCGGCCCGGTGCAGCGGATGCCTTCGGGCGGCTTTATTTACATGGACGGGAGGGAATTTTTGCGCGATGTCAAAGGCGGCCTGCTGCAGTTGACAATCGCTCAGTTTAAAGCCATCCGCGCTTGGGTGCGGACCCAACAACAGTCTGGGAATCAAGACGGCGTTATTTTAGCCTGCGGGGATATTGTACCGCTGCTGTTTGCTTGGCTCAGTGGCGCGCCCTATGCCTTTGTCGGTACTGCCAAGTCCGAGTATTATTTGCGGGACGAGGACGGGCCTCTGGCTCGCAAATCCAGGGTCTTTGGTGGGTGGAATTGGTCGCGATCGGTTTATTTGCCTTGGGAGCGCTGGTTGATGACTCGATCGCGCTGCCGGGCCGTTTTTGCCAGGGACGCGCTCACCGCCGAGACTTTACAAAAGCTGGGAATTCCCGCTTACAATCTCGGAAACCCGATGATGGACGGACTCGAACCGGAAAACCCCGCCGGTTTTTACGGCCCTGACGCAGAGTTCCGGGAAATCGAGCGATCGCTCATCATCACTTTACTCCCCGGTTCTAGAGCGCCGGAAGCCTATGCTAATTGGCTGCTAATAGTAGAGGCTGTAGCCGGAATTTTATCGCTGTTTGCCGATCGCAAATTGTTATTTTTCGGAGCCATTTCTCCCCAGTTAAACTTAGAAGCTTTGCGACCTAGTTTAGAATTTTTCGGCTGGCGACAAGACGGCGAAATTAGAACGCAGCGGCGAGAAGGAAGTATTTTGCGACCTCCTGTTTCTAGCGCTCAAGAAATGCAGAAAGAATCTCCTAATTTACTATTGCCCATGACATTTGTGCAGAGAAACGCCACGATGATTTTGACTCAGCAAAGTTTTAACGATTGTTTGTACGAAGCCGATTTAGCGATAGCAATGGCAGGTACGGCTACAGAACAATTTGTAGGTTTAGGAAAACCCGCGATCGCCATTCCCGGAAACGGCCCGCAATTTACTTTCGCTTTTGCAGAAGCTCAAAGTCGCCTGTTAGGCCCGTCATTAATTTTAGTCAAACATCCCGCCGAAGTTGCCGGCGCCGTGCAGTCTTTGCTCCGCGACCCCGACAGGTTGCAGCTAATCGCTGAAAATGGCTGGCGCCGCATGGGAGAACCCGGTGCAGCAGCCAGAATTGCCGAATGTTTAATTCAGCGGTTCGGCGGTGAATGCAGCAATTCTCAATTGCCTGCAATCGACTAGGGACAAAACAATGTTTTGTCCCTACCAAATATCTTTAATTCTACTTTTTAAACAAAAATCTCGTTGGCTAACTACTAACTTCCGTTGTCTGTAGTGAGGAATGCAAGTCCTCTGATTTTTATGAAGACTTGCATTCCGATGCTGCAAACCAATTTTATTGTGGTTGTTCGAGTATGTGTGCAGGGCCGCGCACCTTACTAATAAGCTGTTGCGGCCTTGAAATTGTATGTCAAAAAAAATCAAAGTCTTGTGGGGTGGGCGTCCCGCCCGCCCTGAATATACAATTTAAATGCGCGACAGCTTACACCACTGGCAGAAAAATTTAATTCGCCGTTTTTTCCGAAGATGGAACCCAGAAATTAGCTTGAGGAATTTTAAAATCAGACTTAACCAACACTCCCGGTTCTCGCTGCACAGGCAGCACATCTAAAGTATCCGTTTGCGCGCAATATTTTAAATCTTCAATAACACCTAAACCGAGGAGGCGCTGACCGTGGCTGGCCCTTTCCAACAATTCGTGCAACCTATCTTGCCAGTGCAAATAAAGAGCAATAGCCCCAAATACTTCATCGTTGCCAGCAAAATCGCTCGCAGGAATACCGCTTTCTGCCAGGAGACTTTGGGCAATCGCACCAGCACAAACCGTATCTTCCAACGAATAACTCCCTTCCCAACCAGAACCCACAATCCAAATAGTTTCCGGCTGTTTATTTAACAAAAACTGCACCACAGATTTGCGGTTAATCAAAGCCGCCGTTAACACAGTTGCAGCAGCTTGCACTCTCTCCAGAGCCCGAGTACCGTTAGTTGTGCTGATAAAAATTCGCTTCCCAGTCACCTTTTCTGGCGTGCAGTCGAGGGGGGAATTCCCCATGTCAAATCCGTCGACTTTGCCGCCGCCGCGCTCTCCAGCGCGAATCCGCTTATCTGCAGGCCATTTTTCGCTCTCGACCATTAGCTTATCTAAGTCGCTGAAAACTTGGACAGCTTCCGCCCCATTATTCAGGGCCGTTGCCATTGTCGTAGTCGCCCGCAGCACATCAACTGCGATCGCGCAAGCCGGCATTTTGTCGCCTGGCGTAAGTTCCGGGGTATGGTAAATAAAAAGCTTCACTTTTGGGCAACCTGCGATAAATCCTCATCATTAATAATAATGGAAAGTGGATAATAGAAAATAGAGTCAAGCCCTCAAAAGCAGAAAATATGTCAAAACAGCTCAATTCAAACCCCGCCCACGCCGCCATTACCGCACCAATTGGACTCCTGGCAGGTTTCACCTATCCTTTGCGAGCTTTCACGCTGATTTTGCAAACTCCCAAGCTGTGGACTTATGTATTAGTTCCCGTGGTGCTAAATTTTATAATTGGTATTGGTCTTTATTTAAGCTTGCTATTTCCCAGTTTGGCTGGGATAGATGTTTTAGTTGCCGATTTGTCCGTCCGATTTAATGCTCTAATTGCGAGTTTTCCCGCTTGGCTGAGCTTTCTCGGCGTGTTAACAGTTGCTTTCGGCTGGCTGCTGCGCGTACTCCTAGTGTCAGGACTTTTGCTGATAATTGGATTTTTGTTAGTGCAGTTTGGCGTGATTTTAGGTTCGCCCTGGTACGGCAAACTTTCCGAACAATTGGAACTCCTGCGGAACGGTCAATTGCCCGCAGAAGAACCAATGAATTTGGCGAGTAGTTTTGGGGATATTCAAAGGGCGATCGCCTTTGAACTGCGAAAACTACAAATTTTGGTGAGCGTCGGTATACCGCTGCTGCTGCTAAATTTCATTCCAGGAGTCGGCTCTATTCTTAGCAGTTTGGGTGGCGTAGCTTTGGGCGCGACTATTGTCTGTTTGGACTTTTTAGATGCACCTTTGGAGAGGCGCAGGCGACCTTTTCAGGAGAAGTTGGAGATAATTTGGGCTAGTTTGCCGGCCAGCGGGAGTTTTGGTTTGGTTTGTTTGGGCTTGGTGAGCATTCCGCTGTTGAATCTGTTGGCGATTCCGCTGTGCGTGACGGCGGGAACTTTGTTTTTTTGCGATCGCATTTGGCCGGCCCGCTTTGCCCCAGAAGAAACTCATAGCGATCGAGAAACTAACATTACCAATTAAAAACTAGGAAGATGCTTCTTCCTTCGGCTGACTTTGGGAATTAAGACCCAAAAACGGGCTTAACAACAGCCAGCTAATGAAGAAAAAGGATGCTGTAAATAGCTGGACAATATCGATCGCCGACAAATATCCGTCAGATAATAGTGCAATAGTTCTATCTGTCAGCCCGAATATCCAAGAGAGAATCCCAAACAGCCAAATGCCTTTTTGGAGCATGGGCAAAAATGCTGAAACTTCGGAGTTTTGCTGCTTGTTCATTGATTTAGCCCTTGTTTGCGAAAAGTCTGATTAACCGGGGCACCCCAAGGGCTTAAGGATTTTTGGTGTCTCCTCGGATTCCCTTTGTTATCTATATGTTAAGAAATATTTCCCGATATGGCAACGCGCCCTGAGAGGGATTCCCGCATCAATCTCAAGAGGTAGTTGGAGCGCTGACAAAGAGTTATATTTGCTACACTTTGGCAGCGACGCTAGAGATTTTGCCGATTTTTTGAGATATAAATTGCTGACCACGGATAGCAGCGGGATCTCTTGGCACAAAAAAAAGCTTGTAATTTATATTGAATTATGCAATTCTACAAAATGAACAAGTCTGGTTAAAGAACGATCGTGAGGTTTGTACTGAGGAGGGAGAGTTATCAAAGCCCTAAAAGCCACAGGACAAACAATTTGATTATCAGTATTAACCCGGCTTGATATGAGTTCAGCGTCAATAAAATCGAACAATGGCACGCTTAAATCAGATTATTGCGATCGAAAAAGGCATCAAAAGCCGCTCGGTTCAAGAACTGGCAGAAGCTCAAAAAGCTCTCCAGAAGCCCGCTGTACTTTCTGGAATCTCCCGCACTTACCGTCCCAAAGACGAAGAAGGCGAACAACTGCCGCCCGAGTCCAAAAAAGTTGAAGTCAAAGCAGAAGAGATTATCCGCAAAACGACTGAAGTTTTGACCAAACTCTTCGACGTAACCGCAACCAAAGATTGGACAAATTGTAGCGCCCGCGCGGACGTAACTGTAGACGGAAACGTGCTTTTGAGCCAAGTTCCCGTCAGCTATTTGCTATTCATTGAAAAACAGTTAGCAGACTTGCAAGCATTTATCAAAAAACTTCCAGTCTTAGATGCTTCCGAGACTTGGAACTTCGATGCTTCGGCAGACTGTTGGGCTACAGAACCGGTGCAAACTCTCAAGACTTTTAAGACTCCGCGCAATCACGTTAAAGCTGAAGCTACCGAACACCATCCGGCTCAAGTCGATGTTTATTACGAAGATATTACGATCGGCTATTGGCGGACTGTCAAGTTTTCTGGCGCTTTGCCAGCACGGCGGATCAATGAGTTGCTGCAAAGGGTGGAAATCTTGCAGCAAGCTGTTATGTTCGCCCGCGAAGAAGCTAACAATTCTGAAGTTGAGGAACAGAGAGTGGGAGAGCGAATTTTTCAGTTTATTTTTCGCTGATTGCTTGCTTTTTTGATAGTTATGGTTTAAGATATAAACAGAGTACAAGTTAAAACTCAAACTTCAACTTAAACCGTACAAATGTGATAGTGCAGGTTCGACTCCTGTCCCTCCTACCCAAAATAAGCCCAAAATAGGGGGGTAGCCCAATTGGCAGAGGCAGCATTGCGTACAAATTCAACAGCAAGCTATTACTCTAAACTCAGCATTCACCGCCGATCGCAAAAACGAATGTCAGGAAAAAATAACATCATCGAGGTTGCTGGCTCATATCCAGCCCCCTCTACCAAACGCAGGGGGGTAGCTCAATCGGTAGAGCGCGATGCTATTAATCTTAAATCCTTGACTTAAATGTGATAGTGTGCCCAAATGGGCGGTAAATATAAACCCAGTAGTAAGGTCAGAACTGCTGGGTTTTATGCTAATAATTGATTCAATTCGTTAAATCCGTCAGTCCTGGACGTATCAAGACAGATGATTTATTGCATCAATCCTCACTGCGAACAACGCGAAAATCCTGCTGCTGCTCAAAATTGTCAGGCTTGCGGCACAGATTTGTTAATTGGCGATCGCTATCGTATCCTTAAATCAGTGCGATCGCCCAATCCCGCACGCCCCACAGACATCTTTGAAGTTGAAGATTTGGGAACCGGGGAAAACGAATGGGGAACTGTCAAAATTTTAAAAGTCTTGAAACACACCCACAATCCCGATTTAGTTCGGTTGTTCAAGCAAGAAGCGCGAGTTTTGATTTGGCTGGCTGGAAAGGGCTCAGTTCCCCAAGTCGAACCTGACGGTTATTTCCCAATTAAACTCCCCCATAACTTCCAGAAATTGTCTTGTTTGGTGATGGAAAAAATTACCGGAGACAACTTGGCAGAATTCTTAACTGAAAAACAGTACGTTCCTCAAAATCTTGCTCTTGATTGGCTGCAACAAATGCTTCATATTTTGCAGGAAATCCACAATTATCGTGTAGTACATCGGGATATTAAGCCATCCAACCTGATGGTTGAACCCAATGGGAAATTGAGATTAATTGACTTCGGCGCCGCCACAGAAGCAGATATAGATACCGCACCCATAGGTTCTGCTGGATACGCCGCACCGGAACAAATTCTAGGTAAAGCAGGCGTGCGATCGGACTTTTTTGCCCTAGGGCGTACTTTTGTACATTTATTAACAGGCATAGAGCCGATTAACTTTCCCCTTAATGAAAAAACTGGTAAAATTAATTGGAGGAACCAGGCTGTAGATATTGACCCGTTACTCCTAGACTCGATCGACGAATTGATAGAACCGCTACCAGAAAACCGGCCTGAAAATACCCAACTTATTTTAGAAAAATTAAAAATTCACGACGCAGACCCCCTGAAAGAGGGGGACGCAACATCGCTTCAATAAATCTCTTCCAACCTGCGAAAATCCCGCTCAACTTCCGCCCACAAAGCCCGGTTGTGAGGGTCAGTTTTCACAGCTTTTTTCAAATAAATTCTCGCCTTATCAACCTGCTTTTCTCCGATCAAATGCCGTCCCCAGCGCTGATAGGCGATCGCCTGCCACTGACGCACCTCCAAATCTTCGGGAACCCGCTGGGCCAAACCCTCAATCAAGGCGATCGCCCGTGGGAACCTCTGATATTTCAGCAACTGCTGCAATTCAACATAAGCATCTTGCTTTAACTTTTGTTCCGCAGCCGACAAATCCGCATGAGATTGATCGGGCGGGTCTTTTCGAGTCACTTTCACTGCCTGCGGTTGAGCTTTCACCCCCTGATCCGGCGCTGTCCAACTAGGCGGCACAGTTGAATTGGCAACTTTCGACTCCGCAACCTGGTGGGGGGCAACCTCCACCAGGAACTTATAAGCCTCAGTAATAGCAATAAACTTATTCTTAGCCTGTTCGTTTCCCGGATTCACATCGGGGTGATACTGTCTGGCTAACTGCCGATAAGAGGCTTTAACTTGCGATAAACTCGCACCAGACCTTAATCCTAACTGTCGGTAATAATCTGCAATATCCATCTAGCATGAATGAGCGGTGATAGTACCATTAAATATGGCAGAATCCTTAAATGTAAAGATTCTGCCAAAATTTACTGCGAACTAGGTTTTAGTGCGAGGGTTGCCCGCACTACTGAAGCGAAAAAACAACTTACGGACGCTCTTCGATCACTCTGTCAATCAAGCCGTATTCCTTGGCTTCCTCAGCGGACATGAAATAGTCGCGATCCATGTCCTTCTCGATTTTCTCGATCGGCTTGCCAGTATTTTTAGCGTAGATATTATTGAGTTCGTGGCGCAGCCGCAGAATCTCTTTCGCCTCAATCTGAATATCCGTTGCTTGTCCTCGCGTGCCCCCAGAAGGCTGGTGAATCATGATTCGCGAGTGAGGCAAAGCTAACCGTTTCCCCTTCGCACCTGCAGCTAACAGGAAAGAACCCATCGAAGCAGCCAAGCCCACACAAATCGTCACCACGTCCGATTTAATGTGCTGCATGGTATCAAAAATAGCCATGCCTGCCGACACCATTCCGCCTGGGGAATTGATGTACAAAATAATATCCTTACCTGAATCTTCCGAATCAAGATAGAGCATCACAGCGATGATTTGATTGGCAATTTCATCGTCAACGTCCCTGCCCAAGAAAATAATCCGTTCCCGGTAGAGGCGATCGTAGATATTAATCCACTGAGTATCATAACCACCCGGCATTTTGTAGGGAACTTTTGGCACACCTATAGGCATAATTCGGAACTCCGTTTAGTTGGTAATTGGTGATCGGGCAATTGGGCATCGGGCAATTGGGCAATTGGGCATTGGGCATTGGGCATTGGGCATTGGGCATTGGGCATCGGGCATTGTTAGTCATAAAAAGACTATTTAGTAACTAATCAGGGTAGGAACTACTAGGCATTAACCCTTAATTCTTACTCATTCCCGATTCCCGATTCCCGATTCCCGATTCCCGATTCCCGATTCCCAGTTAGATGACTCCTGCAGGCAGCGGTTTCGGCAATTCTTCCGAACTTTCAAGAACGCGATCGATCAAACCGTATTCTTTCGCTTCATAAGGCGTCATGTACAGCAACCGATCCATATCTTTAGTAATCTTTTCGATCGGTTGACCAGTACAGCTTGCAAAAATATCAAGCATCGTCGCTTTATTTGCCAGCACTTCCTTAGCCCGAATTTGAATGTCGCTTGCTTGACCCCGCGTGTAAGCCTTGGGTTGGTGCAACACAATCGAAGCGTGCGGCAAACTCGCCCGAAAGCCTTTTGTACCAGCCGCTAACAGCATCGCAGACATCCCCATTGCCGAACCGAGGCAAATAGTGTGTACGGGCGGCTTAATGTACCTGATCGTATCGCAGATAGCGAAGGCTTCTGTTTCAAAGCCGACGGGTTCGCCACTGTAACCAGAAGTGCCGGTCGAGTTGATGTAGATTTTGATCGGCTTCTCGGGGTCTTCGTACTGCAAGAACAACAGTTCAGCGATAATTAGTTCTGTTACCGCAGGCACCAGAGGCATCCCCAGATAAACGATCCGCTCCTTCAGCAACAGGGATGGCAAATCGGGAGGTGGCGTCCGAGAGTTACCTTCCCCGTAGTATGGCGATTGCACAGCTTTAATTGGTGTGTTCATATAACCGAAATGTTGCCTGAACTGATGGAGCTATTCTTAAAGAAATACTAACGCAATCTTTAGGTATCCCGCATGAAAGTTAGTTTGCTCCCGGTTTTAAACGACCCTAACCTAGACGCTGCTGCGCCCTCAACGCAGCGCCAGCTAGCGATTTCGGTGTCTGCGACGGCAAGCTCGATCGACTCCAGCGTACCCTTAAACCTGTGCCTGATTCTCGACCACAGCGGTTCGATGGGCGGACGCCCCTTGGAAACCGTCAAACAAGCCGCCGGACGGTTGCTCGACAGGTTGAAGCCCGGGGATCGCTTTTGTGCGGTGGCTTTCGACCACAAAGCCAAAGTCCTCGTCCCCAATCAAATTGTGGGAGATCCCAGCAGTATTAAACGGCAAATTGAGCAATTGCGATCGGCCGGTGGCACAGCAATTGATGAGGGCATTAAGTTAGGTATTGAAGAGTTGGGCAAAGGCAAAAAAGAAGCTATATCTCAGGCATTTCTGCTGACTGACGGCGAAAATGAACACGGCGACGACAGCCGCTGTTTGAAGTTGGCTAAATTGGCTGCTGACTACAACATGACTTTAAATTCTCTGGGATTTGGCGATAACTGGAATCAGGATATTTTGGAAAAGATTGCTGACGCTGGCGGCGGTGCTCTGGCACACATTCAGCGTCCCGAAGATGCGGTTGACGAGTTTGGTAAACTGTTTAGTCGCGTCCAAGGTGTAGGTTTGACTAATGCTTATTTGCTATTTTCCCTAATGCCAAAAGTGCGGTTAGCCGAACTCAAACCGATCGCCCAAGTTGCCCCGGATACGATCGAATTACCGGTACAGCAAGAGGGCGACCGTTTTATGGTGCGCCTGGGAGATTTAATGAAGGATATAGAGCGAGTAGTTTTGGCTAATATTTATATTGGACAGTTGCCCGAAGGTACACAGGCGATCGGGCAATTGCAAATTCGCTACGACGATCCGAGTGTCGGTCAAGGTTTGCTTTCCGATCCTGTTGCACTTTCGGCTAATGTCCTGAAAGTTTATCAGCCGGCACTTAACCCAACGGTGCAGCAGCACATTTTAGCTTTGGCTAAATACCGCCAAACTCAACTCGCAGAAACTAGATTGCAACAGGGCGATCGAGCCGGCGCGGCAACCATGCTGCAAACTGCCGCTAAAACTGCTTTGCAAATGGGCGATAAAAGTGCCGCTACTGTGCTGCAAACCTCTGCTACTCGCTTGCAGTCTGGCGAACAATTGAGTGAAGCCGATCGCAAGAAAACTCGGATTGCTTCTAAAACTATTTTGAAGTAATCGGGCGATTTGAAATTTTAAATAATTTTAAATTGGGCGATCGGACAATTTGGTGACGCGAAATCGCCTCTACAAAAACGAAACCCGCCTGGGCGCGGGTTTCAATATTCTGAGTTTCGCCTGCAAAAAGCGAAAGTTAGTGTAGGCCGATTGTTTCAAGCTGTGGCTCGTGTAGAAGCTCGATCGTTTAGAATGTTTGTATCACCTATCAAGAGTGCTTGTATGAGCCAGACAATATCTGATAAAGTACGCTGGACTACCGCCGATTTAGAACTATTGCCCGATAACGGCGATCGTTACGAAATTATTGATGGAGAGTTATTTGTGACCTGGGCAGCACACTGGAATCATCAAGAAGTTTGTGGTAACATTTGCATAGAGTTAAATAATTGGTCACAAAAAACAGGATTAGGAGAATCAGTAATTAGTCCAGGGGTGATTTTTACAGATGTAGATTGTGTTATTCCTGATGTGGTTTGGATTAGCAACGAACGCTTGGCTATCTTGCTAGACGAAGCGGGACATTTAACCGCCGCACCAGAGTTAATTGTTGAAGTGTTATCCCCCGGTGCAGACAATCAGACACGCGATCGAGACGTGAAACTCAGACTCTATTCGGTGCGACGAGTGCAGGAATACTGGGTTGTGAATTGGCAATTGCAGCAAATAGAAGTTTATCGCAGGGAACAAGCAAGTTTAAGGCTCATTGCTACACTGTTGAGCAATGATGAACTAACTTCCCCTTTGTTGCCCGGTTTTAGTTGTTCGGTCGCTCAAATTTTTGCCTAAATTATGAAATCATCATTTTACAATTTAATTGCTACTCTAGTAATCTTTACTATCTTTGGTAATATATCCCCTGCTGTCTCTGCTAAATCCTCAGCAATATTAATAGCTCAAAAAATAATTGTTCAAAATCCTGCTGAAGATTTATTCAATAGTGCTTTATCCAAATCAGAGGCAGGAGACATTCCAGGGGCGATCGCCGATTACACCGAAGCTATTCGCCTCAACCCCAACTACGCCAAAGCCTACAACAAACGCGGCATCATCCACGGCCGCAATCTCAAAGACTATCCAGCAGCTAAAGCAGATTTCGATCGCGCCATTGAAATTAACCCCAACTACGGCGACGCCTACTACAACCGCGCCAGAGTCCGCGAGTTCTTAGAAGACAAAGACGGGGCGATCGCCGATTATCAAAAAGCAGCCGAAATCTATCAAAAAGATGGCAATACCAACGATTATCAAGATGCCATACAGCATCTTCAAATTCTGCAAAAATAGAGTGCTTTTGAAAACATAGTATAATATGCTTCGATCTGCGTTCATCCGCATTGATCTGCGGTTAAATATTCCAAATCCACCATTCAAAAAATGCCCGAAACTTCCACCGTCACCGTTACCGTACCCGCCACAACGGCCAATTTAGGCCCCGGCTTCGACTGCATCGGCGCCGCTTTAAGCCTCTACAACCGCTTCCAATTCTCCCGACTCGAACCCTCAGCAACCGAGAAACTAAAAATTACTGTTACAGGCAAAGAAACCACCAAAGTCAAGACAGATGACAGCAATCTCGCTTATCAAGCATTTATAAAGTTATACGGATACCTGAACCAATCGCCGCCGCCCGTAGCCATACATATAGATATGCAAGTGTCGCTGGCTAGAGGTTTAGGAAGTTCCGCCACAGCTATTATCGGTGGGTTAGTTGGTGCAAATGAATTAGCCGGAAAGCCTTTGAGTCAGGTGGAAGTGATGCAATTGGCGATCGAACTTGAAGGACATCCCGACAACGTTGTCCCTGCATTACTCGGAGGGTGTCGCCTCGCTGCTAGCAATACACCAAGAGGTTCCTGGGAGATTTGCGATATTCCCTGGCATCCGAATATTGTGCCCGTGGTAGCCATCCCCGATTTTGAACTTTCTACAGCCGAAGCCCGCAAAGTTTTGCCAGCAGATTACAGTAAGGCTGACGCGATTTTTAATGCTGCACACCTCGGTTTGCTAGTGCGGGCTTTGGAAACTGGCAATGAAAACTGGCTGCGCTGCGCCCTCCAAGACAAAATTCACCAACCTTATAGGCAATCTCTGATTAAGGGATATGAAGCGGTGCAACAAGCTGCCCTGAATGCAGGGGCCTATGAAATGGTAATTAGCGGTGCCGGGCCAACGCTTTTAGCTTTAACGGATGTGGCTAACGCTGTTGCGGTTGAGAAAGCGATGGCGGCTGCTTGGATGGAATTTGGGGTAAAGGCTGAGGTAAGGGCGATCGGCCTTGATACTCAAGGCGCGCAAGTCTCCCTTTAATTATTCCAATCCTAGACACACAACATCTACATAACCGTGTTTTGTAGGGGCAATCTCTCGTGGTTGCCCCTCTCGATGGAATTATTCATATTTCTATTCTCTTTTCGGTAACTTCTGCCATTCCCTCTACAAAATTTTACCTGAAAAAAGTGCAGTCATTGTAGGGGCGGATTCACAAGAATTTCCGGCTACCACCAACCATTTCAAAAACCCGCCCCCACCAACGGTAAATACTGTTAATTAACTGTGACGCAGCGGAATCTCTATCTGAATTTTAGTGCCTTTACCCGGTTCGGAAAAACACTTGAACTCTCCTTTGTGCTGCTCTACAATTATCCGATAGCTGAGAGCAAGTCCCGATGATATGGGTGGTTCCGCAGGTTTTGCTCCCAAAAATGGATCGGAAATTTCGGCTGTGGTATCTTTGCTATGTGCGATGTCGTTATCAGCAATCTCAATCGAAATTCGCTGAGCATCGACCACCTGAGTGGTAATCAAAATCACAGGCTTAAATTTGACTGATTCCAACTCCTCTAAATCTTGAGCCGACTCTTCCAAAGCATCGATCGCGTGATTGATGATATTCAGAAAAGCTTGATTGAGCAGCCCTGCATAACACTCAATCTGTGGCAAATTGCCGAATTGTTTCATCACCTTGATGTCTCGCCTTCCCTCGCGAGCCGGCAAGCGGTGCTGCAACAACAACAGAGTATTTTCTAAACCGTCGGAAACATCAAATAACTGCCAGCCCGATCGATCGCTGCGGGAAAAATCCTGTAGCGACAAGATTATTTGACGGATGCGATCGCTCCCGGTACGCATGGAACTCACAATTTTTAATAAATCGTCGAGTACGAATTCCACATCCATATCTTGTTGTTTTTGCAGAATTTCCGCTCCGGGATTGACTAGATCTTTTTGATACAATCGCAGCAGTTCTATTAAATCGGTCGCGTAGCTTTGGACGTGAGTTAGATTGCTGTAAATAAAAGTAATTGGGTTGTTAATTTCGTGGGCTATCCCAGACACCAACTCGCCCAAACTAGACATTTTTTCATTTTGCAGCATTCGATCGCGCGACAGTTGCAATTCTTGCTGGGTTAACTCCAACCGCGCCCTCAACTCGCGCGATCGCTTAGACGCGCGCACCCGCGCCAATAATTCCTGCTTAACAATCGGTTTAAACAGAAAATCGTCAAAGGGCGCATCCAATTCTTGGATTTCATCAAATTGCTCCGGTGTTGTCAGCAGAATAAAATAGGCTGTTGCCAATTCTCGTGAAGCGAAGCTATCCCGTAGGGAATCGACTTTCACCAGCCGGCACACCTCCAAAAAGTTGATTTGAGGGGAAGTCCCGTCGCAAATTATCGCATCGGGGGAAAATTCCCTCGCCAAGTCTAAACCCTCCTTGTCGTCGGGAACGACTCTCACCTGATGTCCCTCTTGGCTGAGTAACTTTTGCACAACTTGAAAAGTCACAGTATCCCCGATGATCGCCAGAATCTTTGCCATACTTCTACCAACTCTACAAATTACTTTTTAGGATACAACCGCCAGAATTGCGCTGACAGATTTAAAATTCCAAAATAGTTCAATTACATCAAAAAACAACCGATGCCCGCTTCCTCAAAACCCCAAATCGCCCATACCATTTTAGATTTTATATTTTAGATCAAAAAATTGGGAATGATTTACTGTATAATAGTTGGGAGCTTGCCTAAAGTTGCAAACTTTTTGGGGAATGGTATCACTAGAAGGTATAATTTTAGACGGGCAATGCAAAAATGCAAATTTTCTCCTTCGTAATTAATGGTACATCAGAGCTTTCTGCCGAAAGACTGCTGAGGGCGATCGCAGATACTTTCTCAAATTGCGCCAGGAAACAATAAAAAACTTTAAAATCAATTAATAGTATCGTTAAATTCACCTTCTCGGTCAGCGCCTGAGAATGCCAATTACCAACACCACCTCAACTTTGATTCAAGCCGAAACACTAGAACTATTAGAATGGCCGCGCCTGTGTCAGCACTTGGCTACCTTCGCGGCCACCAAACTCGGCGTCGCCGCCGCCCTCGACCTCGAAATCCCGGCAACTCAAGCTCAAACAGCAGAACTCCTAGCCCAAACTCAGGAAACTTATCAGTTAGAGAGCCGCGCTGGCGGTGCTTTGAGTTTTGAAGGAATCCAAGACATCGGCACTTCCCTGCAGCGAGCCGAACTCCAAGGTTTGCTCAGCGGCGAAGAATTGCTGGCAATTGCTACTACTCTCGCCGGAGCAAGGCAATTGCGCCGGATAATTGACTCTCAGCCAGATGTGCCGACGCTCAAAGAACTGGCATCCCAATTGCGGACTTATCCCGAACTAGAGCAAGAAATCCATCGCTGTATAGACGATCGCGCTCAAGTAGCAGACAGAGCCACTCCTAAATTAGCAGGAATTAGAGTTCAAATGCGACAGTTGCGCGATCGCATTTATCAAATATTGCAGGGGATTTTGCAGCGCCAATCCAACGCCGTACAAGAACAGCTAATTACCCAAAGAAGCGGACGCTTTGTCATTCCCGTCAAAGCTCCCCAAAAAGATGCCATACCGGGCATCGTTCACGACTCCTCGGCCAGCGGCGCGACACTGTACGTAGAACCCCACAGCACAGTCAATCTTAACAACCAAATGCGGCAGTTGCTCAGGCAAGAACAAGCGGAAGAAGAAGCAGTCCGCCGCGCCCTCACGGAGCAAGTCGCAGCAGTAAAACCCGATTTAGACAGATTGGTGGTGGTAGTTACAACTTTAGATTTAGCGGCCGCTAAAGCGCGTTATAGTTACTGGTTGCAAGCAAATCCGCCGAAATTTATCGAATTGGGAGAGCCAGAATTAGCACCAAAAAATCCCGAAAAAGAAGAGGAGGAAAAAGAAGATGAGGAAAACTCAGAAAACAGTCAATTATTAATTCGCAACCTGCGATCGCAAATTACCCTGCGCCAGTTGCGCCATCCTTTATTAGTTTGGCAGCAACAGCACGAGCAAGGCTTTCCAGTCGTGCCGGTCGATTTAACGATCGGGCCGCACATCCGCGTCGTCGCCATCACTGGCCCCAACACTGGTGGCAAAACTGTCACCCTCAAGACCTTGGGATTGGCAGCTTTAATGGCAAAAGCAGGAATGTTTGTTGCCGCGCGTGAACCCGTAGAATTGCCTTGGTTCGACAATATTTTGGCTGATATTGGTGACGAACAATCTTTGCAGCAAAGTTTGTCTACTTTCTCCGGCCATATCCGCCGCATCAGCCGCATTTTAGAAGTTTTAGGCAATAAATCGCAGGCTGAAGGGGAAGAAAATTTAAACCTGACAATTACTAATTCCCAACAGCAAGACGAGGAGGTCACAGATACACAGAGCACAGTTTCTGCTCTCCCAATTCTCAAACCTAAATTACAAATTCCCCAACCCCAAATCCCAATTACCAATTCCCAATTACCAATTCCCAAATCTTTAGTTTTGTTAGACGAAGTAGGAGCGGGGACAGACCCCTCAGAAGGCAGTGCATTGGCGATCGCCCTGTTGAAATACCTCGCCCAACATTCCCTGTTAACAGTTGCAACTACCCACTTTGGCGAACTCAAAGCCCTCAAATATCAAGACTCCCGCTTTGAAAATGCCTCAGTAGAATTTGACGACAATTCCATGCAGCCAACCTATCGCTTGCTGTGGGGAATTCCCGGACGTTCCAACGCCCTCACCATTGCCAAAAGACTCGGTTTGCTAGCATCCATAGTCGAAGAAGCTCAAACCTATGTCGGGGGAGCCTCTCAAGATGTTAATCAAGTGATTGCTGGACTCGAAGCACAGCGCCGGAAACAGGAAACCAAGGCCAGAGAAGCAACTCAACTGCTACACCAAACCGAAAAACTGCACAGAGAAGTTTCTCAAAAAGCAGCCGCTTTGCAAGAGCGGGAGCGAGAACTAAAAATAGCTCAGGAAGTGGCAGTAAAGGAGGCTATAGGGTCGGCAAAATCAGAAATTGCTCAAATCATTCGTCGCTTGCAGTCGGGCAACCAGACGGCTCAAAATGCTCAACAAGCGACAGATACTTTAAATCAAATTTCTGAAAAACATCTGCCCTCTCGGCAACAACCGGCTAAACCCAAACCGAGTTTTATGCCGAAAGTGGGCGATCGCATCCGCATTCCCAGCTTGGGCCAAACCGCCGAAGTCCTCAGCGGCCCAGACGCTAACGAAGAATTGAGCGTCCGGTTTGGGATTATGAAAATGACTGTCAAACTAGGAGAAATTGAATCCCTCGACGGTCAAAAACCGGAAACTAAAGCTCAATTAGCCAAGGCGGCCGCCCAAGCACAAGCACTCGCTACGGCTAAAGCTAAGCAAGCAGCGGCGGAACCTGCAAAACCCAATCCCGAAATTGCCATTCGCACTGCTAATAATTCGATCGACCTACGGGGTGCGAGAGTCTCAGACGCAGAAATCGAAATAGACAGAGCTCTTTCCAAAGCTGTGGAATACGGAGTTTTGTGGATAATTCACGGCAAAGGTACGGGACAGTTGCGGCGCGGGGTTCACGAGTTCCTCGCTTCTCACCCGCAGGTTTCCCGCTTTGAGCTCGCCAGTCAAAAAGAAGGAGGTGCAGGTGTGACGATCGCTTATTTACATTGATTTGTGGCATCCCGTGACGTAGCATGGTTAGGGGTAAAAATTTATGGGTTTTGCGGATTGCGATCGATCGAACTTGAAACCGCAACTTTTCACCCGCAACTCCGTCCAGCAGTTAGGATTGCCGGAATCAAAGCAACGAGCTATGGAGACAAATTAACAGATATGCTGTTGCCCACAGGCCGCAAAGCTTTTATCACTGCATACTGTTTGATATCCTGCCTCAACCAGTCTTAATTTCCCGTGCTGAAGCCATGCGCTCGACCGTAAAGTCCTCCGCTCCCACAAACGAAACGGGCCAATCTCCCAACTGGGAAGAATTGACCCAAAAAGCACCAGAACCTACCCAGTTGGACAACATTAAAGCCCAACTGGATTTAGTGCTGTTAGCCCTAGAAGCACTGGCAGAAATAGGATCAGAGGCGATGCTCAAGGTAGCAGCCGAACTGAATTTAGAGCCAATGGTAGCCGATCGGGTAGCTTTGTGGCGGCTGCGCCAATCTAACCCACTACGGAAAGGCCACGGAGGGCGCAAAAAACTCGATGTGGAGGAAGCTCGATCGCTCGTTTTGATAAGCTGTCATTTGGCAAAACAGCACCAAGCTTTAATCCGCCGCGCTGTTGCTTTGCTCGAACAAATGGCAGAGCAAAACCGCGAACCTCACACCATCGCTTTGCTGGGAGATTATATTGACAGGTTCAGCAACACTTATGGCTCGCGCATGGAAGATGCAGAAAATTTATCGGCCCGAGAGTTGACTGATTTGGCCCTCAAACTCCTGATCGATTTGCTGTTTTACAGCAGTCCCGGCGGCCACCGCCGCCTCTGGCTGGCTCTTCTAGACCGCGCTAAAAATTAAACAACGGTCAACAGTCAACAGTCAACAGTCAACAGAACTTTCTGCTATGGTTCTCAAACGGTACACGCCCCCCACTTGCACGCTGGAAATTACAGCCAAAAGTTCGCCTCTATCTCGCTGGGCGGGCCAACCGGTGTTTAAATCTTTAAGTTTCGAGCTGCGACTCGACGACCCCAGGCTGCCAGATACCGAACACGTTACTCTCAGGGGCGATCGAATTCAACTCGAAACCCTCCACGAAGCTGTCAGCAACTACGTCCAAAACTTGCTCGGCGAATCCCGCGATTGGGAAAGCAACCTCAACTCTCAAACAGACCGTATCCCCGCAGGTTCAGACTCGCCAGAAGTCGCGCATAATGCCGTTATATTCGATCGAGCCGTCAACAGTTCCGAACTAGCAACCTCAAACCCCTACTCTCTCCCAACTTCCTACCTTCCGGTTCCCCCCCGCTTAGAACCCCGCGGCTTGCTCGCCCACAACTTATTTTTAGGATCTTTGAGCGCCGCAGAATCCGGGCCAGTAGTTCCCTTGAGCACCCTGCAACTGTTTGACTTGGCCACAGCATTAGATGACTGCGCCGCCGAAGTGATGGCGCTTCCCAACCTCAACCGCGAGTCCCGACGGCCACTGTCCTCACCTTGGCTCAAAGTGGCAGCAATGCTGGTCGCCAGCGCCGGCCTGACGACAGGAATTCTCAAAATGCTCGATCGATCCGCCACCTCCCCGCAAACCGCCACAGCCCCCGCCACAGCCCCCGCAAATCCACAATTGAGCACCGCTCCCGGAAACCCCCAGTTAGCTGCTGGCATTTCCCCCAGTCCAGTTCCCGCCCTACCGACACCCCCAGCACCAACACCCGCAGCCACACCCGGTTTACCACCCCTGCCGCCCCCGCCCATCAACACCGCCGCCTCCCCCAGCCCCAGCTTGCCTCCCATCGCCCTCGCCCCAACTTCCCCCACCAACAGACCCAGCCCTATCCAGCAGCCACCCCTGCTATTTCCCGCCAACGGCACCGCAGCCAGCGCCCCACAGAGCGCCCCAGCATTCCCTCAAGGGCAAACAATCACAATTCCCGCCCCCGAAGAACCGCCCATTTCCGCCCCCCAAGCACCCGCACCAGTACCCTACGTGCTGCCCCCCCTACCGCCGAGACTAGCTCCCGCCGTACCGCCCCCCCTGCCGCCCTCCCTGTCTGCTTCCCGATTTCCCGTTCCCCCGCCGCAAACCTTCCCCAGCCCCATCGAGCCGATTGTCCCCCCCGCCAGTACCGAACTCCCAGCCCTTGAGGATGCTCAACCAACCACCGAGTCTGAGGATAACAACGAGGTGGCTGCCAGCAAAAAAAACCGCACTTTATTTGATACAATTCCTCAAGTTTCAGAAGCTAGAACTTACTTTGAGGAACGGTGGAAGCCTTTAGAAGGAATGGAACAAACTTTGGAATACAGCGTGCTGATCGATGAAACTGGGTCAGTTCAAAGTATTGTGCCGATGGGAAAAGCAGCAGCAGATTATATCGAGCAAATTAATATGCCATTAGCCGGTGAGCCGTTTGTTTCTGCAGTTTCTAATGGCAAAAACCCGAAAATTCGAGTTGTTTTGAGACCGAACGGTCGAGTACAAACCTTTTTGGAAGAGAGTGATTAAACGATCTCAAACACATTGTCGAGATGGGAAATCCCGGTTAATTGCTAATCTTAAACAAGTTCAAAAAAAATTAATTTTTAACTGTGCCAGCAGCAGCCAGCCTATTGACAGTTGCTCCATTTTGTGCTACCGATATCTCTTAACCCGTGCGGGCAGAGTCACCATTAAAAAAATTTGCTGACACTCGTCAACCGATGTGCATTGCACACCCTACAAACTTCCTTTTTCCTTCTTCCTTCTATCCGTTACATCCGTTACAAAATCCGTTGCCGAACTTCCTTCTCTATCATCAATGTCCTTTTTTTCTATCCCAAACTTCTCCAATCCAATAAAAAACTGCAATCCCGCAAAAACTATATAAAAAATCTTCAATACTAGCACTGCGATTTGGTAACATTGCTTGCAGCATTTCTTCCGCAGCAGTGAACATAGTAAAAATTGCGGGTCCGAAAGGAATTGAATAATTAAACAAATTCATCTTTTTTTTGCCAGTTGCTCTATGGCACAAAAAAGATGCTATTCCGTACAAAATAAAGTGACCTAGTTTGTCATAAGGCGGATGAGCGAGAGGAAAGTTGACTAATTTCCCCGTACCTGCTAAAAGCATGATACTCAGAAGAATTAAAACGTACACAAAGCAAGCAATTACCCAGAATCTTTTTGAGAATTTCATCTTTTTGTTTGCCAATACCGACTAGACACCAACCAAGTTCGCGCCACGCGAAACTAATATCAAATCTGGTTAATTACGCATTGTCTTTGTAGCCGTCTGCCTACCCGTAGCAGCCGCTAAAATTTAATTTGTTTTCACTGTCAAAACTTGCGGCGGCGACGCATCGGGCGGATAAATAAAATCCACTTCTACAAGTCGCTTTTCTCCCGATTTCATCTCTAATTTTACCAAAGGTTCCCCCTGCTGTCCCCGCCGCTGGACTAAATGCACGTACCGAGTTTGAGGCACTTTACTGTCATCAGTATAGCGCACTCTGACCGTCCCCCTAAAAAAAGTTTGAGGTGCCGGAGGTTCTAAAAAACTAAGTCCTCCTGAAGTTAATTTGTCTGTCTTAATAGGAGTTTGAATTGCGACAGTTACAGTTTGATTTTTGCTGGTAGAATTGTACAGTGGCAAGCTGAGACTGTATTGAATTCCGTAGTTGCCGTGGGCGCGGTATGCTGTATCTGGGTAGCGGACTAACATCCTCGCACTTTGCACTTGATTTGTGCCCAGCATTCCGCGCGGGAGGCTGCTTAATGGGTAGGAAAATGCTGTTCCGGGTTGGGGAATTGCTAGGTTTGATGTGGCGGGGTTGTCTGAGATAAGTGCTCGCCATTCTGAACCTAATGCTACACCGGCAACTCGGCCGTAAATTATTTGACCTTCGGTGATTTCCGGCGGTGTGGGATCTCGATCGCGCGGCCCGGCTATATTACCATTGTTTAATAATTTTTGCCATTCTGCTAAGTTGGGCGATCGCTCGTTTCCCTCTCCGTTTCCCTCTGGGTCAACTCGGGCAAACATCGCCAGACTGGCAACATAGAGTATACCATTGCTGCGTAACCGCATCAAGGTCGATCGACCGTTTAGGGGCGGTACTAATTCCCGCACCGGTATCGGATGATTCATCAACAGTTTGCTTTTTCCCGGTGGAATAATTAACTGCGGCTCAAAGTCAGACTGTCTCCTTCCTCTGAGAATATCATTTACAGCGCGACTTCCCGGTCCCGCATAAATATTACTGTTTGAATTATCGACTTGCGCCGGCAATTCAATAAAAGGTGCATCGGGTTGACTGAGATAACTCGCAGCTTGCAATATATCTAATGTTACAGGTTTATTGCCAGGATTATAAACAATTACTCCTTGATACAATGTTCGTAAATCTTCCGGCGAAGGTGCGCGGGCTATGTGGTGGGCAAATATGTCGAAACGTCCTTGAAACGGAAAGTTTAAATGTGCCGCCGGAAATCTTTTACCCTCTGGGGGAAATGTCGAAAGCAAAATTCCTTCTTGCAGCACTACTTCTGGACTGTTGCTGTTAAATACTGGTATGTTGTCTAACTGTCCGGGGAGAGGTCGCACTTCTTGGATTTGAACTATTTCTTGAGGTGCGGGAGGGGTTTGGGCTAAGGGGATAATTGATAGAATTGGCAGCATTTTTGAGAGGAGTTTTTTTTACCGCAGAGGGCGCAGAGGGCGCAGAGAAAGAGAGGGAAGAGAAGAGGAGGTAAATATTCGTGTCATGGCGGGTTTTGTGCGGAGATTTTGGGTACCACTCCTAGCAGATATTGGAATTTTTACCTTGCCCACTGTTCTAATATGTAATTGTAAAATTTGGCTGTGTCTACTTTATCCATTGCTTGAATTTTTCGCCCTCCTCTTTTAACTTTTGTGCGTCCTTGGCTGATGCCTTCGGTAATAATTTCGGTTTCCCATTCTCGCAGTTGGTAAAATTCTGGATGCGCTAAATAAGCGGTTGCCAAAATGTCCCAAAAATAGTAATCTTGAGATATTGCTAGGGCATAACACTGTCCTGCTAAGTCGGAAATAGGATATTTGCGCTGTTTTGCTAAGAGATTGGAAAATTCTACAGTCAGCGGTACATTATTCGTGATGTCTAAAGGACACATGACAACGGGAATTTGGGTTTGCCAAATTCTATCGATTGCTATCGGGTCCCAGTAAGCATTCCATTCCGCCGACATATCTTGTCCGGGTTCCATATCTTTGCTAACATTGCCGATAACATTGAGGGCGCCTCCCATCCAGACAATTTCTTGAATTTTGCTTTCAATTTCTGGCGCGATATCTAAAGCTTGTGCTACTGTTGTTAACGGCCCCGTTACCATTAATGTGACTGGTACGGCTGCATCTTGCAAAACTCGCACCATAAAGTTTTGTCCGGGTTCTGATATTAACGGCGTGTTAATGGTTCCTTTTTCATTTAGAATGGGAAGTCGATCGACTGCAAAGGAATCTCGCCTAAATAACACCGGAAATGGGTTGAGTCCCCGCACCGTACTCGCCGCCACTGGAACTTCTGAACGCCCCATCAAATCCAGGATTTTGCGCGTTGCACTCACCGCCGGTTGAATGTAGCAGTCCGCAGGAGTTACAATTACTCCCAGAGTTTCGACTTCCTCCATTGTCATCAGCAATACGACTGAGAGATAGTCGTCAACTGCACCGTCGTGATCCATTAGTACGAGTTTTTTGGACATTTTGCTTCCCCGGTGACTGAATTAGTGTAAAGTACAAATATTAATTTTTTTGTGCGAGAAACACAACTGCCTCAACTATATGAATACAGTATCACCTTACGGCTCTTGGAAATCACCTATTTCTTCCGATTTAATTGTTTCTGGAACTGTCGGACTCGGACAAATTGCTATTGACGGCGATGATATTTACTGGGTTGAGGGAAGACCTTCGGAAGCGGGGAGAAGCGTCCTCGTGCGGCGCACTCCTGACGGTACAATTAGCGACGTGACACCGCATCCTTTTAATGTTCGCACTCGCGTTCACGAATACGGCGGCGCTTCCTTTGCAGTTGCTGGCGGTGTTGTCTATTTTTCTCATTTTGCCGACCAACGTATTTATTCTCAAACATTAGATTCTCAACCCGAACCTCTGACTCCTGCTGCTAATTATCGCTATGCAGATGTGATAGTTGACAATCAGAGAAATCGCCTGATTTGCGTGCGCGAAGACAATGCAGGTGAGGGCGAACCTGTCAATACTATTGTTAGCATTAATTTAGATAACGGCGAAGATATTCAAATCTTAACTCAGGGCAATGATTTTTATGCTTCCCCTCGTTTAAGTCCAGACGGTTCTCTACTTTCCTGGATTTGTTGGAACCATCCAAATATGCCGTGGGATGGCACAGAATTGTGGGTAGCAGAAATTAATCCTGACGGTTCTTTAGGTGAAAAATATTTAGTTGCTGGCGGGGTTGATGAGTCGATTTTTCAACCGGAATGGTCGCCCGATGGAGTTTTGTATTTTGTTTCTGACAAGTCGAACTGGTGGAATTTCTATAGAACCGTCAATCCCCGCTTGCCGAGGGAACAGCAAGAGGTCGAACCTCTGTGCGAAATGGCGGCTGAATTCGGACTTCCCCAGTGGGTTTTTGGAATGTCTACTTATGCCCTTGTCTCGGAAAGCAAAATTATTTGCATCTACACTCAGCAAGGCTTGTGGTATTTAGCGAGTCTGGATTTAACGACAAAGCATTTGACAACAATTGAGACGCCTTACACTGATATTTCGTCGGTCAAAGCGCGGGGAGAAACAGTTGTTTTTCTGGCAAGTTCGCCGACTGAATCTACTGCTATTGTACAATTAAATTTAGCAACAAATCAACGCTCAATTTTGCGCCAGTCGAGTAATTTAAGCATCAATCCGGGTTATCTTTCTGTACCGGAACCTATCGAATTTCCCACGGAAAACAATTTGACTGCTTTCGGTTTCTTCTATCCCCCAAAAAATCAAGATTTCGCAGCACCTGCGGGTGAAAAACCGCCGCTTGTCGTCAAAAGTCACGGTGGCCCAACTGCTGCTACTTCTAGCAGCATGAATTTGAAAATTCAATATTGGACGAGTCGCGGTTTTGCCGTGCTCGATGTTAATTACGGCGGGAGCACTGGTTACGGCCGAGAATACAGAAAAAGACTGCAAGATAGTTGGGGAATTGTCGATGTTGACGACTGCGCTAACGGTGCTAAATATTTAGCTCAACATGGTTTAGTTGATGGCGAAAGAATGGCGATCGCCGGAGGCAGCGCAGGGGGGTACACTACTCTGTGCGCTCTTACTTTCCGCGATGTGTTTAAGGCCGGTGCGAGCTATTATGGAGTTAGTGATTTGGAAGCTTTGGCAACGGATACTCACAAATTTGAAGCGCGCTATCTGGATGGATTAATCGGGCCTTATCCTGAAAGAAAAGATTTGTATGTGGCTCGTTCGCCGATTCATTCCGCCGAACGTTTATCTTGTCCCGTTATCTTCTTTCAAGGATTAGAAGATAAAGTGGTTCCGCCTAATCAAGCGGAAATGATGGTAGATATATTGAAAGCTAAAGGTTTGCCGGTTGCTTATGTTGCTTATGAAGGGGAACACCACGGTTTTCGCCGCGCTGAAAATATCAAAAGAACTCTTGACGGCGAATTCTATTTCTATTCGCGGGTGTTTAAGTTTGAGTTAGCTGAACCTGTGGAGGAAGTGGTGATTTTCAATCTTTAGAAAACATTAGTTTGCAGTTACTCGGTTTTCCCTAAAACGCACCTGCAAGCTATATCATAATTCACGAATTTTTACTGTGATTTTGTTCACCAATTTTGCTGTTTACTATCACATCTTGAAAGGCAATACAGCTTAAAATTTTATAGTGCGATCGCCTTTTGTTGCCGCAGAAACGCCCGATCGCGCGATCGTCGAGTAGAGAGTCAATTACTATGCAAACTCCTGTCCACCTGATTCCATCTGCTTTGGGCGAGCTGTTTGCCGAAGTGAATCAAAATGGCTACATTACTCTAGCCGATAGGTATGGTTTGATGGCTGCTATTTTTGACGAAAATTTGACTGAGGAAGACAAACGCTCGATCGATCGGCTGCTGCGCTCTGTGTGCCGGGGAAAGATAAAATTAGTTAACGAACTGTCTATGATCAGATAAGTGCCGATAATTTTCCTTGACGATTATTTTAAAATTCTCCAGAATCAAAAAAAGTCCTAATTGTCTCATAATTAGGACTTCGATCGATGAAACTATTTTTAATTTTTGATCGATATAGAACTTAGGCAAAAAAAGGTTGGGCGCGCGAATTATAGTCGTAGGGTGCGCTGCACCTCACATAATTAGATTCTGCCCCAACGAGTGAACAAGTTTAACGTGCAGGTATAGTTGTCGCCAACTGTAACTTGCTCAAACTTTCTTCAGGCTGAACATCCATGTGATAGCTGAGTGCCGAAGGAATCCCAAGTACGCAGCACGGAAAATTATTGCCTAGTTCCCTAACCAGCCGATGGTTGCCAGAACCACAGCCCAAAAACAGTAAATTTGCTGATTCTAATTCAACCACCTTTCTCAGTTCTGTAGCAACCAGCCCGATGCGTAAATGAGCTTTGAATAAACCGCGCCATTCCTCAGCCAAACAGCGCGCTTGCCACAGCAATTTATCTGCTACCTCGTACTCATTATTTTGACCATAAATTGCTTGTAAATAATGAGGCTCTATCCAATTTTTTTGCTGGGATACCGATGGGATTTCGGTTGGTAAAGCGAGCGCAGGTGCTGCACAATTAAGGGCGAATGTTTCCTCTAAATCAGAGACTTTCTGCTGTGCAGCCAAGGCATTTGCTACAGCAACTTGGCAAGTATCTTTGCGGTAACTTTTTGACGATTCGTCGATCACGTAGACGACTTGAACCGTGACTTCCTTAGTTGTTACTAAACGAGTTTGATGCGCCATCCAAAGGGTAATATCCAGAGCTATTTGACTTTGGGGAGAACTGTTGTAACCGACAATAAAATTGATTGTTTTTGCCTGTTTTGGAGATTTCGATTTCTTAGAAATCGGTACTTTTGGCTCCGGCAGCAACACCATTTCTTCTGCTAAATTTTGGTATCCCAAGGCACTTTCAAAACGCGCTAACATTGTTTTGAGCTTCACAGGCTTGACCTCTCTTAAGTGAATTGTTTGGTCTGTCCGTCGGGCGTTATTCGTCTTGGGTAAAGTAGCGATCGAGAAAATTCAAAGCATAGTTGCGGAGTTCGTAATACTCCTGGGATTCCCGCAACTCGTGGCGATCGCGCGGGCGCGCAAACGGCACTGACAAAATTTCACCTATCGTCGCAGCCGGGCCGTTTGTCATCAGCACAATGCGATCGGACATATAGATAGCTTCATCCACATCGTGAGTAATCATCATTGCAGCTTGTCTATGATTTTCCCAGATATCCAGCACCTGTTTCTGCAACTTGCCGCGAGTCAGAGCATCCAGCGCTCCAAACGGTTCGTCCATTAATAACATTTTCGGTCGAATCGCCAAAGCTCGTGCAATCCCAACCCGCTGTTTCATGCCTCCTGAAATTTCGTCTGGATATTTATCGGCTGCTGCCGTTAAGTTTACCATTGCTAGGTGTTCGTTGACAAGGCTAATCTTCTCAGGACGGCTAAGACTTTGCAAAACTTCATCAACTGCCAGCCGAATATTTTCCCGCACCGTCAGCCAAGGCAGCAATCCGTAGTGCTGAAATACCATCATGCGATCGGCTCCAGGTTTGCGAATTTCTTTTCCTTCCAATGTCACCATACCCCTGCTCTGTTTTTCCAAACCAGCCACTATTTTTAGCAGGGTTGATTTCCCGCAACCAGAGTGACCGATTACCGAAATAAATTCGTTTTCTCCAATACTTAAGTTGATATTTTCCAAAACGCTAAATTCGCTGCCGTCAGCATTTTTATACGACTTGAACAAGTTGTCAATTTCCAGAAATTCAGGGTGATTTTTGACTTGGGTGCTGGCTTCGATAGAAGTAGAAAAGTATTGAGTCACAGTATTCTCCTAAAAAATAGTAAAGTGTTAATTTGATGTCCTTTCGGTTGCGTAAGCGGTAATGTACCCGCCCTCGCACAGGTTCTGCGTGCAGGAATGTAGAAGAAATTAAGACTGAAAAAAAGACTGAGGGCGGTTGGCTCGAATTTCAAAACTATTCAAATAACCCACGAGATCGCTAGGATCGAATGCCTTTTTATCAATGAAAAGTTCCGCAGGTTCCACTTGGTAATCCTCCTGGGGACAATCGATTGCCATTTCGCCAACAATCTTGCGGTAAAGGTCGGTTCTCCAAGCTTTTTTAGCTAATTCCTCAGCATTTTTTGGCAGTTCTTTAATCTGTCCCCAGCGAGCGGCTTGAGTCATCAACCACAGACTCTGAGACTGCCACATAAATGTTGAATGATTTCCCGGTATTTGAGGCAAATTCTTAGGAATGTCATAGAAAATAGTTGCATCTTCCGATTGTATGGTGCGGTCTTTTTCGTCAAACCCTCCATAGTTGTAGTCGCCAACTATTGCCGGTCGCGTAAATTTGTCGATCGCCCCTTTTTTCGGTTTCGCCCCCGTAAACGATCGCTCAGTTAGCAGCGCCGATATTTCACTGCGATTTTCCGGCTTGCTGCAATACTGACAAGCTTCCACCATTGCCTTAACCAGCGAGTAATAAGTCTTCGGATTTTCCTCAATGAATGATTCCATTACTCCTAAAAGGCGATCGGGATGTCCCAGCCAAACTTCCTTGCCTTGCACGAAGGTAAAACCCACTCCCAAATTGCCTTGAATTGCCCGCGTATTCCAAGGTTCTGCCACCATGTAAGCCTGCATGGCGCCAATCATGATATTAGTTACCATCTGCGGCGGTGGCACAATAATTACCCGAAATTCTTTGAACGGATCGACACCGGCAGCCGCCGATATGTAGCGAACAAAGTATTCGTAAATCGAAGAACTAAGAACAACTGCCCAAACCCTTTGTTCCGGTGGCTGACTGTCAAAAAAGGCTCGAAATTGTTTGCCAAATTCTTCCAAATTGCCGTTGTATTCGTGCCACGGGCGTAAACCGAAATCCCACATAGCTTTGTTCATCGTCATGGCGTTGCCGTGGCGGTGAATTGTCATTGCGGCGCACAGGGGTGCGTGGCGCGCTCCTTCGGCGCCAATTCGGGCGTTTGTGACGGCGCCGGATACGACTGGGGAGGCGTCGAGGCGGCCGAAGATTAGGCCGTCGCGGGAGGTTGCCCAGCTTGCTTCGCGGTTGAGTTGGACGTTTAAACCGTATTTGCGGAAAAAGCCTTTTTTCCAGGCGATCGCAAATGGTGCACAATCGTTAACCGGCACGTATCCTACGGTTAAATCGGGTTTTTCTAAGGTTCGGGAATCGACAACCGGCTTTACGGCTAAGGCTTCTTCTGTGAGTCCTTTTGCCGATCGATCCGCGCTAATTGCACAACCAGATAAAGCCATTCCCGCCGCCGCCGATCCGATTCCTTGCAAAAACTCTCGGCGGTTCCATTCATTGGAAAACTTGTCACTCATATTTAATTCTCGATCGCTAATAGCTAAATGTCTGTCATCAATAACCCTGAGCTAATGACTAATTACTAATGATTAATGACCGATCGATGCGTTACCAATTCCTGAACTTTGTCAACAGCAGCGTCGAGCAACAATCCAGTTAAACCAATTACAAACACCGCTAAAAATACCGAACTAAGGTTCAAACGGCTCCATTCATCCCAGACAAAAAAGCCAATTCCCACACCGCCTGTCAGCATTTCCACCGCCACAATCACCAGCCAAGCAATCCCCAAACTAATCCGCAAACCTGTAAAAATGTATGGCAAACTCGCAGGCCAAATTATCTTGGTAATCCGCCTCCAGCGCGGCATTTCCAACACTCGCGCCACATCCAGATAATCCTGGGAAACGCTAGAAACTCCCAAAGCTGTGTTGATAATTGTCGGCCACAAAGACGTAATGAATATGACAAAAATTGCCGACGGCTCTGCTAAATTAAAAATCGATAAAGCTATGGGCAGCCAAGCTAGCGGCGACACCGGTTTGAAGATTTGAATCAGCGGATTGAGCGCCATCATTGCCGGTTTCGACATCCCGATCAGAAATCCCACGGGAATCGCAACTGCTGCACCCAGGAAAAATCCCACCAACACCCGTCGCAAACTCGCTAGCAGCAGCCAGCCAATACCTAAATCTCCAGGCCCGCGCTGATAAAATGGATGGAATATGTAATCTAAATTAGCTATTAACGCCTGATAGGGAGTGGGAATCAAATCGCTGTTGAAGCTGGCAACAATCCACCACAAGCCAATAATTCCCAAAAAACCCGCAGCAGGTAACAAAACTGCATCTCGGATGACAACGGGTTTTACACGCTTCCACGTTGCAACTCCTGCAAGTACGATCGCAGATAAATTAAGCTGTATGAACATTTTAATCTCCTTCAGAGTCAGGGCAGGTACAAGAATCTTGAACAATACCAACCTGAGACACTGACGAAGCCAAACTATCTTGTTCAGAAAGTTGGCTTTTCAGTCTCTTCTCAATGCCTGCGAAGTTAGCTGACGGGCTAGGACTGAGAGATGTCCTTCTCCTTAGATTTCAAAATCAAAAACTACACTCACATTTGGCAATTTTTAACTTTGCTTTTTAATTCTGTAGAGATTCGCCCCGAAAATTGGTTCCTCCGCTCCAGCCACACGCTTGGTTTGATCGCGCAGTGCTGAATTAGGCTTGACTTTTTAAGCCAATTTAACATAAGCTAGCACGAGCATATAATTCTGTCAATACGTCTTTAGGAGTAGCTATTTGCGCTCGGCTACGAAGCCCAAAAGTTGAGAGAAAATTCAAAAAGTTAATTATTAAAGTAATCTAGAAATATAAAATACGATCGCTTACTTCATTTCTATAAAAGCAATGATAGATTTTAGCCAAGCGCTACAAGATAAAATTGATATAATTGTCCAAAACTGGATCGAAGCTGTTCGGGGCGACGAGGAAATCGGCACCGCCAAGCAACTCACCTACGATTCCGTGCGCGACAGCCTTCCCATCGTACTACAAGCGATCGTAACTATGCTGTCCGAATCAGAAGAAAGCGACTTTCGGGCAGTTATACAAGAAAGTTTAGACCACGGGACTGTCAGGGCACAACAAGGCTACGATGCCGAAGAAATTGCGCGGGAATACCGCTTGCTGCGAACCGTAATTTTCGATGCTTTAGAGCCAGAATTGCTAAAAGGCTCAGCCGCTGAAGTGAACCGAGCTTATCGCTTAATTGACGCTGCCCTCGACGAAGCAATTGCTGACTGTTTTCAAACCTATACCCAGGCAAGATTCCAAGAACTAGAGGACTTGCAAAACCAATTGCAACTTACAAATCAAGAGCTGAGTCGCTTACTTCGCGCCAGTCAAGAGAATATATCTCACTTAGCTCACGAATTGAAAACCCCCCTCACCTCTATTATTGGCTACTCACAATTGTTTTTGCGCCAAATAAACAATCCTAGAGTTAAAGATTCGGCTCCCAATTTGGCACATATTGATAAAGTCCTCAACAACGGCAGACTATTACTTAGATTAATTAACGATACTCTCGAAATCTCGCGGTACGACACGGGACGCATAAAATTGCAGCTAAGTGCCACAAATCTGCGATCGGCGATCGGCACTGTTGTCGAAATAATCGAGCCTTTGGCCAAAGCAAAAAATTTAGAGATCGCCCTTGAATGCGATCCGGTTCTCGATCAAGTTATGACAGATTACTTGCGCTTGCAGCAAATTATCACCAACTTGGTGAGTAACGCCATTCGCTACACCCAAGCTGGTACTGTTACCATAAAAACCGAATTATTGCCAGACCAACATTGGAGTATCTGCATCACCGATACAGGCATTGGCATTGCTTCAGAAGACTGCGATCAGATTTTTCAGCCATTTTTTCGGGCCAACAACTCCCTGGGTTCTGTGATGCCTGACAGTACCGGCTTAGGGCTAGCAATTGTCGCTCGATTAGTCAACCTCTTGCAAGGTAAAATCGAATTAGTTTCTGAAGTAGGAGTTGGCACCTCCTTCACTGTAATTTTCCCCTTAGAATTGGATGGAGTTTAGATTACTGTTGACTGTTAATTGTTGACTGTTAATTGTTGACTAATGACTAATGACTAATGACTAATGACTTCTTTAAATCAGAAACCGAAGAGTTACATAAACAGCCGCAGCCACCAATTGCACAGCCATCACAGGAAGCCCGTAACGCAGAAAAGTTTGAAAAGAAATCCGGCGTCCGTGCTGTTCAGAAATTCCCGCTGCCACTATATTAGAAGAAGCTCCTACCAAAGTGCCATTTCCTCCTAAAGTGGCTCCATACATCATCGCATAAAACAGCGGCAGCACAGCAGGTGGAAACTGCCCTGCAAAATCCGGCGCCAGCACTTCTGCCGGTGCAAGCCCGACATTGACAACATACTGTTTTAGCAGCGGCACCATCGCCACTACCAGCGGAATATTTGGCACCACGCTCGACATCAAACCCACAAAAAATAACAAAACTAAAGAACCAAGAAAAATATTTTTACCTAAAATCAGTGCTAATATTCCAGATATATTGCCGATTACTCCGGTTTTTTCTAAACCGCCAATCAGCACAAAGATAGACATAAAAAATAGCAGCGTGCTCCAATCTAAATCCCGCAAAATATTATTAACAGAATCAATTTGGGAATGGTGAGCTAAAAGCATTGCCAAAGCAGCCCCCAACAAAGCAACGGCTGCCGGTGAAATAGGCACGGGCAGAGACTCTCCTATTACAAAAAAAGTCAGCACGAAAGCTATAATTAAGCCGCCTACTGCTAAGACTCGCGGGTGATTGATTTTTGGGTGGGGCAAATGTTCCAAATCGTCTAAGTTCTTGTGCCAAATTTCGCGGAACAGCCAAGGCAACATAACTACTATCACTCCTACTGCAATTGCCCCGCCCAAACTTAACTTTACTAGGTAATCTGCAAAGCTCATGTTAATAGCATCACCGACAATGAATGTCGCCGGATCGCCCACGATTGTCAGCAGTCCCGAACTGTTAGCCACAAATACCATTAAAATCAGTAACGGCACAAAATCTACACCGACTTCTTCTGCCATTGGTGGAATTAATGGTGCTAGCAGCATGACTGTCGTGGCATTGGGCAAAACTGCACAAATTGGCGTAGTAATTGCAACAATACCCAGCAATAGATTTTTGCCTTTGCCTTTAGCCAAAAGCACCATTTGAGTTGCCAAGTATTCAAATACTTTGGTAGGCTCAAAGGCTCTCACCATTACCATGACTCCGAAGAATAAGCCCAGCGTGGCGTGACTGCGACCGATATATTCGATCGCGTTGTTTAACGTCATCACGTGGGTAAAAACCAGAATCACCGCTCCCAGAAATGCCGCAACTGTGAGGTGTATCCATTCTGTAATTATTAAGAAAATTACACATATAAATGTTGTTGCAGCAATCACAGCTTGCACGTTTTCCATTTAGTCCCCTAAAAAAAATAAAACTTAAAAATTAAAAACTCTCGGTTCGAGTGAATATACTACTTTATGGCTCTTCTGTCAATAAATTTAAGTGCTGATTTTGGCAGCAACAAGCTGGAAGTGACTCATCAAGAGCTCTCCGGTACACGGAAAAAATAACCTCAAAACTACTTCTTTTGGGAGGGTCGCGATCGCCAGAAGTTTGGTATGGCGATCCGGCAATCGCTCAACTACAATGAAGCATGGGCAATCTCTGCCAAACTCAACCCCCACGCAGAAATCATGGACTACAGCCAAGTGCTCGCCGAAAAAACCGATACTATCGTCCAAAACTGGATTGAAGCAGTTCGTCAGGATCGGAAAATTGAAAGCGCTGACGCCTTACCGCACTCAGCAATCGAGAATCACATACCTCACCTGCTGACGGCGATGGCCACAGTGCTTTCCCAATATCAACACAGCGAAATAAAAGTAATAATAGAAGCCAGTTTAGATCACGGATTTCTCAGAGCCGAACAAGGCTACGACGCCGCAGAAGTAGCCCGCGAATACCACTTATTGCGTCAAGTAATATTCTCCCAATTAGAAGCAGATTTGCTAGCAGGAACCACCACCGACGTATTCAGAGCTTTTCGGCTGATAGATGCGGTAGTAGATGAAGCAATTGCCCAGTGTTTCAATAGCTACGTTGCTCAGAGGCTGCTGGAACTTCAACAAATTCAAACTCAGTTACAACTCACCAATCAAGAACTCTCTCGCCTTGTCAGCGTCCATCAAGAAAACGTCTACCATTTGGCTCACGAACTCAAAACTCCTCTCAACTCAATTATTGGTTATTCCGAACTATTCCTGCGAAAAGAAAAATGGCAATCAGAAGTCAAAGATACCCTCCCTGGCATCGAACATATCGAGCGAGTATTGCGTAACGGCAGACAGTTGCTCCGCATGATTAATGACACGCTAGAACTTTCTCGCGCCGATGCCGGAAAAATCAAACTTAACCTGCAGCGAACTAATGTACGATCGGTAATTAACACCGTAGTAGAAATGATGCAGCCAATTGCTGATGCTAAAGGACTAAAGCTCGCTGTTACCAGCGACTGCGGCCCAACACAAGTAATCTCCGACTCTGGGCGGCTGCAACAAATTCTGATCAACCTGCTGAGCAATGCCATTCGCTATACAGAAGCTGGTAGCATCGAATTAAGTTGCCACCCTGCTGGAGAAGGAAATTGGGCGATCGCAATTACAGATACCGGCATTGGCATCGCCCCCGAAAATACAAAGCGCATCTTTGACCCCTTCTTTCAAGCAGGAGAAGCCGGCAAACAGCTCTTTCCTGCCGAAAGCACCGGCCTGGGATTAGCAATAGTATCGCGGCTCGTCACGCTGCTCCAAGGCAAAATCGAGCTAGTATCAGAAATAGGAGTCGGTTCAACTTTTACCGTGATTCTGCCCCTAGAAGTTAAAATACTCCAAGAAGTAAGCTAAACATTAAGTTCAAATTTTTACATCCGAAAATCCTATGCCCGCAGCCAACCTTAGCCCTTCCACCACAGCCTTTCCCCTCACCGCCGTAGTCGGGCAAGAAGCAATCAAATTAGCCCTGCTGTTAGCAGCAGTCGATCCCGGATTGGGAGGAGTTGCGATCGCAGGCCGCCGCGGCACAGCAAAATCAGTAATGGCCCGCGCCTTGCACTCATTACTGCCACCCATTGAAATTGTTAAAGATTCTTTTTGCAACGCCGAACCTAATGATATTCTTGCAGAACAAGCATCAGGCTTGTTACCAGAAAATGGCGGGCAAGATGCCCACACCACCGATACTAATTCCTTAACTACTGAAATAATTCCCACACCATTCATTCAAATTCCTTTGGGTGTCACCGAAGACAGACTCTTAGGTTCAGTTGATGTCGAACAATCAGTGAAATTCGGCCAAACCGTATTTCAACCCGGACTCTTAGCCCAAGCAAATCGAGGCGTACTATATGTAGACGAAATTAACCTCCTCGATGACAATATTTCCAACCAATTGCTAACAGTATTAACCGAAGGACGCAACCAAATAGAGCGCGAAGGCATTAGCTTCCAACACCCCTGCAAACCTCTATTTATCGCCACCTACAACCCCGAAGAAGGGCCGCTGAGAGAACATTTGCTCGATCGCATCGCGATCGTACTTTCAGCCGACGCCGCACTCGAACTAGAAGAAAGAGTCTATGCAGTAGAACAAGCTTTATCCTACTCCAGCTCCCCCCAAGAATTTCTCAATCAATACAGCGAAGACACCGACAACCTCAAAACCCAAATCATCCTAGCCAGAGAATGGCTCAAAGATGTCAGCATTAAACGCGAACAAATTGCCTACCTAGTAGAAGAAGCCATCCGGGGTGGCGTTCAAGGACACCGCGCCGAAATATTCGCAGTCCGCGTCGCCAAAGCCGCCGCCGCCATCGAAGGACGCACAGAAGTTAACGCCGAAGACCTGCGCCGCGCCGTAGAATTAGTCATCGTACCCCGCGCCACCATCATCCAAACTCCCCCAGACGAAAACTCTCCTCCTCCTCCCCCCCCACCGCCTCCCCAAAAGCAGTCAGAACAAGAACAAGACGAACCAGAAAACGAGCAAGAAGACGAAGAAGACCAAGATGATGAAGACAACCCGGAACCTGAAGAAGAACCAGAAAAAGATACCATTCCCGAAGAATTTCTCTTCGACCCCGAAGGCGTAATTCTCGACCCCAGCGTGCTTTTATTCGCCCAACAATCCGCCAACAAACAAGGCAAATCCGGCAGCCGCAGCACCATTTTCTCGGAAGATAGAGGCCGTTACGTCAAGCCAGTCTTACCCAAAGGCCCCGTCCGCCGCATCGCCGTTGACGCCACCCTCAGAGCCGCCGCACCCTACCAAAAAGCCCGCCGCGACAGGAATTCAGATCAGGAATCCACCGCCGGATCAATCACAAATAGAGAGAAGCGTGTATTTGTCGAACAGGGAGACATTCGGGCGAAGCGTTTGGCCAGAAAAGCTGGAGCTCTAGTCGTGTTTGTCGTCGATGCTTCGGGTTCCATGGCCCTCAACCGGATGCAGTCTGCCAAAGGTGCAGTCATGCAGCTACTCACAGAAGCTTATCAAAGCCGCGACCAAGTTGCTCTCATTCCCTTTCGCGGAGAACAAGCAGAAGTGCTGCTACCGCCGACTCGCTCGATAGCCTTGGCCCGCAAGCGTTTGGAACGGTTGCCCTGCGGCGGCGGTTCTCCCCTGGCCCACGGTTTGACTCAAGCAGTGCGGGTGGGAGTCAACGCGCGGCAGTCTGGAGATATCGGTCAAGTTGCGATTGTCGCCATTACTGACGGACGAGGTAATATTCCTTTGGCTCGTTCTTTGGGCGAACCGATTGTAGATGGAGAAAAGCCTGATATTAAGAAAGAATTGTTAGAAATTGCTGCCAAAATTCGTGGGTTGGGAATGCAGTTGCTGGTGATTGATACCGAGAGCAAGTTTATTTCGACTGGCTTTGCGAAGGAATTGGCCAAGACTTCTGGAGGGAAATACTATCACTTGCCCAAAGCTACCGAACAGTCGATCGCAGCTATGACTAAAAATGCTCTGCGCGACGCGATCGGCTAAAATCCTGATACCCGGATTTATCTCCGTTTATCTGCGGTTAAAAATCAAAAAATTAGACTTTTTGCCAAAAGTCTAATTTTTAACTCTCACTCTCCGGCGACTCAGGGCCAGCGAACCGGCAACTAAACCCAACCCTACCACCGCCGAAGGCTCAGGAATTCTTACGGGCAGAGGTACGCGGTTTGCCGTCCCCCGGTTCGGGGTTGAAGAACTTGTACTTTGGGGGAGTTGACCGGTCTGAGCCAGCAGCAAATTTTCTGAACCCTGCCATGAAGCAGCGGTAGAAACGGCTCGGACATTAGCTGCAACGGCAGCTTGACCGCCGGAAATAACGGCGACAGCCAATAAAATTCCGGCTGTAGGTGGCAATAATTTGCGCTCAAGAAATGTGGGCATTGGACATTACCTATTTAGCAGTTTGTCGATAGAATTCGATCTATTCATTAATTTTCTCGGTATCCTGTGTCTGAGCTACCTTAGCAATTAACCGAACTGATTTTATATTTTATATTTTAGATTATTCAAGTTTCTGGTCCCTAGTTTCAACTAAGTCGCAAATCAAAAACCTAAAATCAAATGTGGCCCATGCCTCTAGCATATACTCCTTAATCCCCAATCGTAAATCCCCCCTCCAAAATTGATCGACTTTAAGGTAGCCCTTGGCGGCAGATAGCGCCGGCCCTTTAAACTCAATTATAGTTTTGCCGCGAGGCGCAACGCGGCGAGACAGCGAAACGGCACCGACTTGTACGCAGTCTATTATAAACAATCGATCCCTGGTTTGGAGTGATTTCACCCCCGTTCTTTATCAAATCTTTAAACTATTTCAGGTTTTGCAAACAAAGTGTAAAGCTGTCACAATAATAGATAGAAATTCTCAGCCAAAATTAGGTAAATCCTCGTGAGTAACACTAGCAATTTCCGCGAAGCCGTGCGCGAGGCCAAAAACCACGCGCTGGTAGGCCCGAACGTCATCTCCAACGCTCTCCCCTTCGTGGGCGGCGGACTTGTCTTAACTGCTGTCGGCACCTACGGGGGCCTCGGAGTGATCCGCAACTATCCTGGGATCTTCTTTCCCACCTTCATTGCTGCGATCGTCGTAGAATTAATTCTCTTCTTCATCGCCCGCGGCGCCGCCGAACAAGGCAACAAAAACACCGCTTTGCCCCTGCTGGCAACCTACAGCCTGCTTTCCGGCTACACTCTCAGCGGATTGGTATTTACAGCCCTCAGAACCCAAGGCGTCGGCATCTCCGGCATCGCTTTTGCAGCCCTCGGATGTGGCATTACCTTTATCGCCGCCCGCCAAATTGGCTCCAACCTTTCTGAACAAGACGGCATGGCCCTCACCAAAACTATCAGTTTAGGTGTCATTGCTTTGTTAGTCGT
Source organism: Microcoleus sp. Pol12B5 (assembly GCF_036701335.1). Classification (NCBI taxonomy): domain Bacteria; kingdom Bacillati; phylum Cyanobacteriota; class Cyanophyceae; order Oscillatoriales; family Microcoleaceae; genus Microcoleus; species Microcoleus sp. Pol12B5. The sequence goes on from NZ_JAUBQQ010000005.1 coordinate 156,798, forward strand.
CGTTGGCGGTCAGTTTCTGCTCTCTCTATTTGGCGTCTACACCCCAACTTGGTTGGAAATTGGCATTTCTGGCATCGGGGTGTTTATATTTGCCGGCGCTGCGATCGTCGATTTTTACATATTACCCCGCAGCTACCGCGACGACCAGTATTTACCCGCCGCTCTGTCGATGTACTTGACCTACATCAACTTGTTCATCTTTATTCTCCGCCTGCTGATTGCTCTCAACGGCCGGGATTAATTGAAACTTTAGCTTATTAAAAAAAACTGCGGCTCGATCGACATCCGGCCGCGGTTTTTTTTTATTAAGATTTGGAATCAAGATAGTCGTCCTCGTTTCCTCTGTCCCTCATACAAAAAACTTATATCATGTTCACAGCCGACAGACATAAGGTATAATTTTAATCTTTAATCACTCAATCAAAACTCTTGCTATCTAATTGTGTCGATCGCGATTTCAATATTAATCACAAATTAATTGGGGAAAACTCATGTACTTAAAATATGAAGATATCAGGAGAGTCAGCGTAGAAATTACCTCCCGGTGTAATGCAGCTTGTCCGCAGTGTCCCCGCACCGGCAACCCGATTTTGCCGGGGGCAGAATTAAAGATGGAGGATATTGAGAGAATTTTCCCACAAGAGTTTTGCTCTCAGTTGGATTTGGTGTATATGTGCGGCAACTACGGCGATGCTATGACTAGCAATACAACAATTCCGGCGATCGAATATTTGCACCGCATGGGAGTTCCTCATATCTCCCTGTACACCAACGGTAGCGGACGCAATCCAGACTGGTGGCAAGCCCTGGCAAAGGCGATGACAGGAGAACACGATCGCGTAATTTTTAGTATCGACGGGTTGGCAGATACTAACAGCATCTACCGCCAAAATACCAACTGGGACAGGATAATGCAATCTGTTAATGCCTTTATCCAAGCTGGCGGAAAAGCTGTATGGCATTACTTGATATTTGAACACAACCAGCACCAAGTAGAAGCAGCGCGAGATCTAGCCCAACAACTAGGATTTGTCGAGTTTGTACCGAAAGCTACCTCTCGTTTTGTGGCGAAAGAGATTTATGACAAAGAGTCCGCAAATCAACAGCCCCAGAAGGCAGAAAACTCTCAGCTAGAGGCTAAGAGCGATCGCCCCAACCAATCAGAAACAACTAATGCGTCAGCCCCTCGAAATCAAACACAGACGGCTGTTGGGTTGCACCAACAAGCTGAACACTGTTTGAAACAAGGACAGCTCTCAGAGGCGATCGCAGCCAGCCAACAAGCCCTGAAAATTCAACCTAATTTTGCAGCAGGCTGGAAAACTTTAGGCAATGCTGTTCAAGGTTTGGGGAAGATGCAAGCAGCAGCAGATTGTTACGCCAAGGCCCTCAAAATTCAGCCTAATTTTCCAGAAGTTTATGCTAATGTCGGCAGTCTTTATGCCCAACAGCAACAGTGGCAGCCAGCTAGTGCTTATTACCAAAAGGCGATCGAGCTTAAACCCAATTTTGCAGGAGCTTATCGCAATTTAGCTAAAGTGTTGACGCAGTTGGGGCAACCAGAAAAAGCAAATTATGCTTGGTATCAAGCTATAGCTATCGAAACCTCTCAAGCACCAGAACCAACTCCTTCTGTCCCATCAAAGCCAGCCACCGAAGAACTCCAACCCCCATCGTTGGAACAATATAAAAATCCCCAGGGAGACCAATTTATCCAAGCTGTAGAAAAATTTGGTAGCCTAAACAATTACTACCGAAATGTAGAAATTAGCTGTCAAACTCAAGCCAGCCAAGAGATTTTCATCAGTTTTGAAGCGGAACTCTGGCCTTGCTGTTGGGTAAGCCATACTAAATACGCTGTTTATAACCACACTTACAGACCGCAAATGCTGGCGTTAATTGAAAAGTACGGAAATGGCTTTAATTCTCTCAGAACTCAATCGGTGAAAGATGCGATCGCCAGAGATTGGTTTCGCGAAGACCTCACAAAAAGTTTTTCCTGTTCTAAAAGGTTGGACGTATGCGCTCACGAATGCGGTAAAACTTTCAATTCAACAGGTTCGCAGTATATATAAGAAGTCAGTTGACTGTTGACTGTTGACTGTTGTCACAAGAAAGAAGGAAGAATGCGGTGAAGCGATCGAATTTCATGTCACGATTCAGGCAGGTTATCGGGATCGATCCCTTGCGATCGCAAATACTCAGCTAGGCGATCGGCTCGCTGTTGTAGACCCTCAGCTCGCTGTCGTTCTACCCTCAACTCCTCGCGCATCTGCCCCGCCGCTGCATCGGGCAGGGGATAGACATTTCCTGACTCGTCGTACCAAACCAGAATTTCTTGCTCGATGCCCCCAATAACTTGCTGAGATCGCCCCATGCCCAGTCCCACTTCTGGCATCCAATAGGGTTCGCCAATCTGCTGCCGGTACTGCCCGTCAATCAGCTTGTACACTTCAAACGGTTGATGCCGATCGCGCCGCCAAAATTCGGGGTTGTAAATAATGTAGTACAAAACTCCCAAACCGGAATAAATCGACATTTTATCGTCGTACTCTCCACCGGGTTTGTGAGACACCATTTCCAATGCTACGATCGGCACAACCTCGTTTTCTTCCCAGACAGCATAGCTGCGGCGCGATTTGCCCCCTTTTCGGCGCTCCACCCCCAAACTGAGAAACCCGTCGGGGACGACAGGCACTTTGGGACTGATTCCCGTCGTGTGATACACCGCCATATCCACCCCAAAGTACCAATCCATGCGATCGGACCAAATGCTGGTCAGGACAAACAACAATAGGTTGGGTAGCAGATTCTGGTCTTCGTTATCCACAGGCGTATCGTCCGAACAGGGGAGGTCTTCGGTGGACGGCAAGCTTAATTTTAGTTCTGGGGAAATCATGGCAGTTAACTTCCATCGAGATCGTTAACCTGATTTTAGACTATAGCAACTTTTTGTGAATTTTGAATTTTGAATGCGGTAAAGTTTTTAATTCAACGGGTTCGCATTCGCACTATATCTAATCAGGAAGAAGCAATAACATTTTGTTGAAAGATCCCAATTTCAGCTAAAATCAAAAATACATCCCACAACTAGGAAAAGTAACAGTGGAAGTTCTAGACATCAAACACAATATCGCAACTTTGTCCGATCGACTGGGTACAACCCAGGACTATCTTTGACATCCCCGCACTTACAGCCAAAATTCAAGACTTAGAGCAAATCTGCGCCCAACCAGCATTTTGGGAAGACCAAGATCGAGCTCAAGAAACCCTCCAAGAACTTAATGACTTCAAATCTCATTTAGACCAATATCGCGGCTGGCAAACGAGCTTGGAAGATGCTAAAGCTATTTTAGAACTGCTGGAGTTAGAAGCCGACGAGTCCCTGTTCCAAGAAGCCTCATCGAGTCTTTCTCAGTTAACCCGTGAACTCGACCAGTGGGAACTGCAACAATTACTATCTGGGCCCTACGACGAAGGCGGCGCCGTTTTGACAATTAACGCCGGGGCCGGCGGCACAGATGCTCAAGATTGGGCGGAAATGCTGCTGCGGATGTACACCCGCTGGGGGGAAAGTCAAGGTTACAAAGTACATTTAATGGAAATTTCCGAGGGAGAGGAAGCAGGTGTTAAATCGGCTTCTTTGGAAATTGTCGGCCGTTACGCTTACGGTTATATGCGATCGGAAAAAGGCACTCACCGCTTGGTCAGAATTTCGCCTTTTAATGCTAACGACAAGCGTCAAACCAGTTTTGCTGGCGTTGAAGTGATGCCAATTCTCGATCGATCCGTACAGTTGGACATTCCAGAAAAAGATTTGGAAGTCACTACTTCCCGCGCTGGCGGCAAGGGCGGGCAAAACGTTAACAAGGTAGAAACCGCAGTCCGCATCGTTCACCTTCCTACTGGTTTGGCCGTCCGTTGCACGGAAGAACGCAGTCAGTTGCAAAATAAGGAAAAAGCTTTGGCATTACTCAAGGCTAGGCTGTTAGTGATTGCTAAGGAACAGCGGGCTTCGGAAATTGCCGAGATTCGCGGCGATATGGTGGAGGCCGCTTGGGGCCAGCAAATTCGCAATTACGTGTTTCACCCCTATCAAATGGTCAAGGATTTGCGGACTGGAGTGGAAACAACTGCCATCCAAGATGTGATGAACGGCGAATTAGACCCGTTTATTCAAGCTTACCTGCGGCAGGAAAATCAGTTGGTCAGTAGTCAGTAGTCAGTAGTCAGTTGACAGTAGTCAGTTGACAGTAGTCAGTAGTCAGTAGTCAATGAGGACTTCAGTCCGCAAAAAAGCAGGACTTGCATTCCTCACTACGAAAATTTGGGTTTGTAGTGAGGACTTCAGTCCGCAAAAAAGAAGGACTGAAGTCCTGACTACGAACCAATTTTCTGGTATGATTTTGGGGTTTTGACCGATCGCCCGACCTTCAACAGGTCGCGCGGCCAAAAACCTTGATATGATAAAACTTGATCTAACGAACAAAAGGAGAAATAATGACCCAAGTTGTAATAGGCGAAAATGAAGGGATTGAGTCAGCCCTACGACGGTTTAAGCGACAAGTTTCTAAAGCGGGTATTTTCCCCGACATGAGAAAGCACCGCCACTTTGAAACCCCGTTGGAAAAGCAGAAGCGCAAAGCTATTGCCAGAAGGACTAAGAGACGCTTTCACCGCAACAACAAACCCTAGAATTAGGGGTCAATTGATTCGGCAGATACAAGGCCTTGCGATTCAAGTACCGCAGCGACTCGGAGAATCACCGCTTCGCTGTAGGGAGCACCAATAATTTGTACCCCCAAGGGCAAGGCGCCGGGCCGCTGTACGGGCACGCAAAGAACGGGCAAGCCAATAAATGATAGGGGTTGGGTGAACAGTCCGAGATTGGGACGCACTAAGATTTCTTGTCCGGCTATTACCATTTTCTCGACGCCAATTTCAGGGGCAGCTATCGGGGTTGCGGGTGCGAGGATGATGTCTGTGTGTTGGAATATTTCGCGAATTCGATCGCGGTACCACTGTCTGAACCTCTGGGCTTGCAAGTACCAAGTCGCAGGGATCAGGGTTCCCGCTAAAAAGCGATCGCGCGTCGCCGGATCGAAGTCTTGAGGGCGCGATCGCAAATTATCTAAATGCAAGTTTCCGCCCTCGCAGGCGGTAATGATAAATGCAGCAGCCCTGGCGCGATCGGATTCCGGTATGCTGACAGTCGCAAGCCCCCCTATTTTTGGGGGGTTTGTTGTTTGTTCTGTGCTTTTACCACAATCCCAGACATTTGTCAAGGCTTTAGCAACTATTTCTACAGCATCCATTGCTTCCGGTTCGGCCCCTGTGGCGAAATACCCGTCAGCAACAGCAATTCGCAATCCTTCGATACCTTGATTTAACTGGGGCGAACAAAGTTCTGGCGGGCGTTGAGTGCAAACTGGGTCACGAGAATCAGGGCCTTGCAGGATATCGTACAGCAGCGCGATGTCTCGGATCGATCGCCCAAACGGCCCCACACAATCCAAACTACCCGAAAATAAATAAGCGCCAGCCCTGGACAAACGGCCGTAAGTAGGCTTAAACCCAAAGACACCACACAAAGCAGCCGGTACGCGGATGGAACCGTTAGTATCAGAACCGAGAGTGATGGGTACAAAACCGGCGGCGACTGCTGCTGCGGAACCGCCGCTGGAACCGCCGGCGATGCGCGTAGTATCGTGGGGATTGCGAGTCGGGCCGTAGTGGCTGTTTTCCGTGACGAAACCGTAGGCGTACTCATCCATGTTGAGAGTACCTACGAGCACAGCCCCGGCTTGTTTTAGTCGGGCGACCACGGCCGCGTCCTGGGTAGCCGGAGGATTGTCAGCGTTGATTTTTGACCCTGCTAGAGTAGTAATTCCGCCGATATCGAACAGGTTTTTGACAGCGAAGGGAACGCCTGCTAAAGGGCCTAGGTTTTGGTTATTTGCGATCGAATTATCTATATTTTCGGCTGCTGCGAGTGCGCTGGATGCAGTGATTGCAGTAAAGCAATTAAAAGCTTTATCCTTAACAGCAATCCGTTCCAAAGCAGCACTTACCGCCTCTGTAGCCGTAACCTTACCACATTTAACAGCCGCTGCCGTAGCAACCGCATCCGCCTTATCTAAAAAACATCTGCGTTCCTCTGCGTTCATCTGCCCTCATCTGCGGTTAAAAATCTAAGGTTCAAACACTGGCGCAGCTTCGATTGCTTGAGGTAAAGGGAATTCAGTAACGAGTTGGGCGATCGCAGCTATTCTCTCGAAGTTTACCACAACACCGGGGCGGTGTTCCGGGTCTAAGGGTAAGTGTATCAGTTCGGCGGTGCGATCGACATATTCTTCTATATGTATCATTAGTCCCTCCCAAACAACATCAGCGTTCATCCGCGTACATCTGCCCTCATCTGCGGTTGAAAATCTAAGATTCAGATATACGTGCGATCTTATTGTATTGTAATCGCGATCGGGCTGTCAGTTATTATTGCTCAGTTTTTTGTATTCCTCGGATTGTCTGATGTCATCTAGAGGCGATTTTTGCTCTGGTGGTTCATCAGGACAAAACTTTATACATACCTGCTGTTTCCCAGGCTGCAAATTTGTATTAATGGCTATTTGAAGCTTTCCTTTTTGCCAACCCTTAGAACCTATCTTGAGGATTTGACAATCAATTCCTTCTTGAGGGGAGTTCCAGTTTATTTCCCCTCCTCTAATTTTTGTTTCTTCGTTAATCTGTACCTCTGTCATCCACTGAATTATCGCCTTATGACGTTGGTTAGTGTCTGGTGCATTAGTCAGAAGCATCTTCTGAAAGTTACTGCCGGCTAGCTGTTTAAACCTACCCACCGTAAAAGTAGCTTGACCCAATAACAAAACATCATCCTCGCCGTCTAGTATCTCATAGTTATTGTGAGTTTCAATTTTATCGTTCATTTTTTAAGCCAATTATGCTGCTTCCTATTAGATACCATGTGAAGGTATGTGAGTCAAGGTGGTAAAGAAACAATTTTCTATCGCACTTTTCCACTCAAACACTGACAGTTTCCCGCAACTTGTCAACTGCAACATCAAGCGGAGGCAAAGTAAAATCCTCAGCATCCATTAATTCCTTAACCTTCTCAAAAATCTCAACCTCCGCCTCTTCTTGGTCTGTCAGCTTATCATAAAAATAAGGTTCAGTAAACCACTGTTCAAACGCTATCATTAACAATCCATTAGGCGAAAGTTCAAACCGCCAATACTTAGAAATTCTGCTGTCAACCACTTCAAACATCGGCGCCGGATTATGGATGGGATAATAGCTATAATTATCATTGCAGATGTAGTACCAAATAGTCCCTTTCCATTCTCGGATAGCATAAACAACATATTCCTTGCCTATAGTTAGCGGTAACTCAACCTTTCTACTGTAACCGCGTCGCGGATCTATATATTCTTCAGGAAGAGATGCACCAGTCTTAGCAATACAACGAATTTTCATAACTTGATTACCTACAGATTTTTAGGGGCTGTTTTGGGATACTGTCGCTTGAATTTAAACTCCACATCTTGAAGAGTCTGACTGTTCCGAAACCAATGGACTTGTACGGAAGCTCCATTAATTTCAAAAGACTCAATACTTGTCATTTTATCCCAATCGTCAGAATTTCCGCCATAAACAGCAATAAGTCTCGGTGCTTCCCCCAACAATCTATCTGTACCGCAATGAATTACTATGCAATTACCAGCCTTAGCATCTTGCAACAGAAGTTGCTCCTGCAAATTTCTGGGACTCTCATCGGGAATAGCACCTTGATTCACAATTTAACAGCTTCAAATATTGTTTGTCAAATACCATAAAAACTAATTTTGGCAGGTGCAGTTTCTGCCAACAAGTTCCCCCGAGAAATTACATACCGAACCGCAGCCGCCTCATAATTGCATGATAACAATCCTCAGTATCCAACACAATTAAAAACCACATCGCGCAGAAGAACAATGCTATACTTTTGCTCAGGAATGACAATAGCACTTATTTTAACACTTGTAAACTTTATCCTTTCTAGTAGCCATTCAGCCTAGTGAGGCAAAATCAAGTCCTCAATCCCTTGCGAACCCCCTCCTTTTCCTCCTCTGCGTCCTCTGCGCCCTCTGCGGTTAAAAAATATTACTCACAAAAGCAACCTCTAACGAGAATCACCCCGCAGAAAGCGCAACTACAAATCGCCAATATCAGACAATCTCAAACTCCAGATTGTGATTTTTTACCAAATCAAAAGTAAAATGGTCAACCACATTAGTATTGCTCAATTCCAGATTGTAAAAATCCACAAAATCCGCATCAAAATACGGTCCCGCGTGCCAAGTCCCCACATCTAACTTAATAAAACAATTGCCCGGAATCCGAAAAGCAGCAATATCCTCTAAACTCGGTTTATAGCTATCCCCAGGAGGTGCAACCGCCATCAACCAATCCTTCCCCTCCAAAGAACCCAAACACTGAGTACATTGAATGTGTCGTGTAATTTTGCCAAACTTGCGACCTTTATTGTGCAGCCGCATAATGTAAAATCTAGGAATACCATTTTGCAAATTTAACTGAGCATCCTCACCATCGAAAGACTTGCCATCAACAGCCGCAAAGATAACTTGACCGTAACTATGAAAATTCTCCGGTGTCACCCATTGGGCGGACAACTGCTTAGTCGAAATTAATTCGCTCATAAATCCCAACATCCCTAGCTCTATCCGTCATAAATATTCTAATATAAATAGTAAGACCACTGGATTTATACTCTGGAAACAGCCAGGAATAGGCTTTTCGAGTTGTTCCACAAAAAACTTAATTGATTTACTTCCAAATCGCTACAGACATAACCCATCATGCCGTTCCTCTTCCTTAGCGACCTTCGCGTCTTCGCGGTTCGTTAAAAAAATATTATTTAAGTTCGATCGCCCAAAACACCATTACAATTAAAATCAGCACACTGCTGCAAAAAACGAGCCGGAATATCAGGCCGAGCACCCCAATGCAAATGCAAATAAGAAGCGTGCACCTGACAAACTCCCCAACCTTCAGCAACCGCCTCAACTTCCCCTCGCTTGCCATACCTCCAACTGTGATAAACTGGATTAGTCGGTTCCACAGTTAAATGCGATCGATGAAACTCATGTCCCCAAACCTCATCAAGAGCAGTTAACACCGAACTATCCCTCACCGCCACAGCTTCTCGGTATCCCAGCGTCAAACGTTTTCCCATCGCAGCAGAAGTTTCCAACACTCCCACCCCTGGCCAAGAATTGCCATGGAAGTCTACAATAGAATCGCATAAATACATCAAACCGCCGCACTCCGCATAAGTCGGCATTCCCGAAAAAATAGCACTTCTTACCGCATCCCGAATTAAAACATTACCGCTCAATTTTTGAGCAAACACTTCGGGAAAACCACCACCAAAATATAACCCTTGCACATTGTCGGGAAAAACAGCATCATCAAGCGGGCTCCAAAATACTAACTCCGCACCCAACTCTTCCAACAAATCAAGATTGTCCTGATAGTAAAAATTAAAAGCCCGATCGCGCGCAACTGCAATCCTCACTCCAAATTGTTTTCCCAAAGAGTTGACAACATCATCTTTTTGAGTTACAATAACTGAAGGGAGACTGTGCCTACACGAAAGTTGCTCTGACCCCTCACCCCCCTCATTTCGAGTTGCAGCCAACAAAGGCAAAAGTTGCTCCCAGTCAAAACTAACAGCAGCCAAATCCGCTAATTTATCGATCGCAGCATGAAGATTCGGTAACTCCTCAGCAGGAATCAAACCCAAATGTCGATCGGGAATAGTAACAGCCTCATCCCTACGCAAAACGCCCAAAATAGGTAAATTGAGCGGTTGGAGAGCATCTTGAAGCAACTCCAAATGTCGATCGCTCGCCACCCGATTCAGCACCAAACCAGCGAATTTAAGGTCAGGGTTAAAAGAACGAAAACCGTGGGCGATCGCAGCCACAGAACCAGAGAGCCTGCTGCAATCTATCACAAACAATACCGGCAAATTCAGCAAATAAGCCACATGAGCCGTAGAAGCAAAGGAAAAATCATAATTGCCTTCTTCTTTTCGATAATTAATCCCTGTATCCCTGTCAAAATCCGTCTCTTGCCTTCGTGATTCCTGATTTTTTCCACTCACTCCATCAAATAGTCCCATCACCCCTTCAACTAAGGCATAATCGACATCTTGAATATGACGAGAAAAACACTTTTTTACATAAGATTCAGACGTTAATACCGGGTCTAAATTCCGACAGGGGCGACCAGTAACAAAAGCATGAAACATCGGATCGATGTAATCCGGGCCAACCTTAAAAGATTGAACATTCAAGCCGCGACGGACTAAATAAGCTAAAAGGGCGATCGTTACAGTAGTCTTTCCCGCACCGCTGCGTTCGCCAGCAATTACTAAAGTCATAGTTCTAAATTATTTACAAAAAATACTGAAAACCGATCGGTTATAAAATTATGAGTATTGCTCTCGAACCTCTCAAATAATACATACATATTTAACGAACCGCGAAGACACGAAGACCGCGAAGGAAGAATGAGAAGAATAGAGGTAATTTAGTGGCTTTTGGGAAGTAATTTAGAGTTTTGAGTCAAAGAACATTATTAATTCAAAACTCATAACTTCTAACTCATAACTTCTAAAAAAGTAGGGCAGACATTGCCTGCCCCACTGAATATTAACTCAATCCTTATTCCTTCTTCCGACGGACATCGAACTGACATCCGTTACATCCGCTACACAATCCGTTGCCGAACTTCTCTTTACCGCTTAGCCAACTTCAGCATTTGAGCCGTCACTGCCAAACTTTCTTCGTAAAGCACATCTCGGCCCCAACTCTGCAAGTGCTGGCCCAGCAACTGTTCCGTCACCTGATCGAACAGAGGACTCACCTGGTTAAACCGATCGGTTTGAGCGCCGCCCTTCGTTTCCATCCGCATACAGCCGCCCGCTTCCGAACACAGAACCGTACCGCAGTCAGCCTTTTCGTTTGTAGAATTCAAACGCACAGCAATCAAATCGCCCGCGACATCGCCCGTATCAGCAGTAGGAATAGCAGCCAACTCAGCTTCTACAACCCGTTCGTCCGGCCCCGCGAATTTAATTCGCTTGATTTGGTAATCGCCCTCTTCCTGTTTAAAAGCAACCGGACGCCACTGAAGCCGGCTCGCCAGCCAACCCAAATACATCAGCGCTTGCGTAGAATTGTCCTGTTCGTAATCGATCGTCACCCGATCGATTTCCCGAATCGCAGCGCGACGTTCCGGGGCGTCAAAAGCCTCAGCAGCCAACTCTTGCCACGCGGCCAGCCGGCGCCAATTGAGATCCGCGATCGGAATTCCCTCCTCGCTCAGACTGTGCATCAACAGCAATTCAGCTTCAGACTCGGCAAAGCTGCTAGAGTCAACAATCACAGAACTGCTAATTGCCGCCAGCCGCTGGAACAAACCTCGATCGGCATCAGGATTAGCCTTCCACCACAGCAGCGTCGGCAAATCCGGAATCGTCAACGCCGTCACGATGCCGCTCACCCGTTCCAAAGCAGCTTCCGTACCCCGAAGCGTAATGTACTCGCAGCAGATCAGATTGCCAGTGGTGCGCTTGTGAACCGGACAATAAGCAGCCACTTGAGCCTGCACGCCTGTATCTTCCCCCGCAGTCGGGCACAGAGCAATAATCCGGCAGGGATTGGCAGCCACGATCGCATCAGCCACGCCCGAACCCCCGGAACCCAAACCACTCGATCCCATCTCCTCGCCATTTGAATTTTTGCGAGCCACTTCTTCCCGCAAAATCGCCAGCAATTCAGCATTAGGTTTGCCAGTTCTCGGCAAGCCGAAAGCTTTTTGAGCCGCCCTGATGCTAGATGCCGTCATCGGCCCGGTAATACCGTCCACCGGCCCGTCGTAAAACCCCAGATCCGCTAGTAACCGCTGAGTTTCTTCGGGTTCGTAGACTACAAAAGTAAAAGTTGTTGCCCTACTAGCGATCGGAGAATCGCCCTTCGACCCCGATTCTCTGTAACTTTCCCAAATTTGACTCAATTCGGCCTCTATTTGGTCGATCGACACATCTTTAGGACTTTGTAGCGAAACCAGGGGCGGAGCTTTCATCGGTGTCATCGTCATCGGTTTTTTCTCCTTTGTCAGTTTTTAGTCATCAGTGATTGGTCATTAGTTCAGTAGTCCTGGAGATCCCAAAATTTTAGACCCTAGTTTAAGCTCTCAGATTCATCTGTGCAGTAAATCTAAAATCTAAAATCTAAAATCTAAAATCGACTGACTTTTAAAGTCTGCGCCACTTGCGACCGTCTCTGTTAATTAGCAGTTCTGCTTCCGCCGGTTCCCAAGTACCCGCCTCGTATTTAGGAACCAAATCTGGGTCGCTGGACGATTCCCACTCCATCAGCGCCGGCGTTACCACCCGCCAAGCTTCTTCCACTTCATCAGAACGGGTAAACAAAGTTTGGTCGCCCAGCATACAATCAATTAACAGTCGATCGTAAGCATCCGAAGATGTCACCCCAAAGGAAGAACCGTAACTGAAATCCATATCCACCGTCCGCGTCCGCAAATCCGGCCCCGGCATTTTCGCCTCAAACCTCAGCGAAATCCCCTCATTGGGATGCACGCGCATGGTCAAAACGTTAGGAGTAGTTTGTTGGGCCGCGGACTGAAAAATTAGCAGCGGCACTTCGCGGAACTGAATCGCAATTTCGCTAACTTTTTTCGGCAACCGCTTGCCGGTTCGCAGGTAAAAAGGCACTCCCTGCCAGCGCCAGTTGTCAATCATAAACTTCATCGCCACAAAAGTCGGCGTTGTCGAGTTGGGAGCAACCCCCGGTTCTTCGTGATATCCTGGCACCTGTTTGCCCTTCATCCAACCTGCGGAATACTGACCCCGAATCGCTGAGAACTCCAAGTTATGCAAATCTGCCAAGCGAGTTGCTTGCAGAACTTTCATCTTTTCGGTGCGGATACTGTCAGCGTCGAGCGAGTTCGGCGGTTCCATCGCCGTCAGACAGAAAATCTGCATCAAGTGGTTTTGCAGCATATCCCGCAACGCCCCAGAGGATTCGTAGTAACCTGCCCTGTCTTCTACGCCTACTGTTTCTGCAACTGTAATTTGTACGTGATCGACAAATTGCCGATTCCATAGCGGTTCAAAAATCGCGTTAGCAAACCGGAACACCATTAAATTCTGAACAGTTTCTTTACCCAAATAGTGGTCGATCCGGTAAACTTGCTGTTCTTGGCAAACCTGCTGCACGACTCGGTTGAGAGCTTTTGCCGAACTCAAGTCGCGGCCGAAGGGTTTTTCAATTACCAAGCGGTGTTTTGCTGGGTCAACCAACATTTGAGCCGCGCCCAGTTGCCTAATTGCTTCTGGGAAAAAGTTCGGGGAAACTGAGAGATAAAATATGTGATTGCCACGAGTTCTCCTTTCTTCGTCGAGTTCCGCTAAGAAGGCTTTGAGTTTTTGATAGCTTTCCGGGTTGTCAATGTCGCCCGGACAGTAGTACAAACCTTGAGCGAAATCTTGCCAAAATTCTTCATTGCCAATGCCCCCGCCAAATTCTTCAATGCCTTCGCGCATTTGCTCTCGGAAGTAATCGTGACTCCAAGGGCGGCGGGCTACTCCCACCACGGTAGTTTCCGGTGGCAAGCGTCGATCGCGCTTCATCTGATAAATTGCAGGTACCAGTTTGCGCTGGGTGAGATCCCCAGAAGCTCCGAAGATTACCAGAATTTGTGGTTCCGGCACCCGTTCTTTTCGCAAACCGACGCGCAGTGGATTTTCAAGTAGCGTTACCATTATTTATTTTCCTTGTTCTAGTGATGTTAACCCTGCCAAGACACCATGATAGTTTGCGGTCTTTTCTGCTAGTTTCTCGGTGAGAGAGTTAATCGGTTCTTCATACTGCTAGAGGAGGCAGATGATTTTGCTCTCTAGGAACTCTGAGAGCCATTAATCTGAAAATCCCTAGAGAGGATTTAAAACTCAGCATTTAAGAACCCAAATAATTATCTATTCCGATTCCTAAATGCTTCTGCCTTTCAGGATACAGATATCTGCCTAAGCGACGGGTGACAACTTCTGGACTTTCTCTTGCAAGGAATCCATCAGGGATTGGAACGGGGTGACGAATTTATCAATCCCGTCGAGGAGCAAGTCTGCCATCACTTGGTCCAAGTTGATGTCGATGTCGGGATCTTTGAGACTTTCGATCAGCGTGTAAGCTTCTTCAACGTTGTTCTCAATCCGGGGTGCGACATCGCAGTGATCGAAACAAGCTTCAACGGTGTTCGGCGGCAAAGTGTTAACGGTTTCGGGGCCGATTAGTTCATCGACGTACATGACATCGCTGTAGTTGGGGTTTTTGGTGCTGGTGGAAGCCCACAGCAAGCGCTGTACTTTCGCTCCCTTGGCCGCTAATGCTTGCCAGCGATCGCTCGCTACGATCTCTTTATACTTCTGGTAAGCTATCTTCGCATTGGCGATCGCCACTTTCCCCTTCACCGCTTCCAGTCTAGCTTTTGTGGAAATATCTGTGACATTTTTGAGTTTCTCGTCAATCTTGCCATCGATATTGATGTCGATCCGGCTCAAGAAGAAACTGGCAACAGAAGCAATATTGCTCACATCCAAACCTTTAGCCACCCGCGCTTCCAAACCGCGAATGTAAGCCCAGAAGGTTTCGACGTAGCTGTCAACCGAGAACAGCAAAGTCACGTTAACGTTAATGCCTTCGCTGATGACTCGCTCGACTGCGGGCAAACCTTGAGCGGTTCCCGGAATCTTAATCATCACGTTTTCTTTGCCGAGGGCTTGGTAATAGCGTATGGCTTCGCTAATCGTGCTTTCTGTGTCGTTGGCGATCGTCGGTGGCACTTCAATGCTAATGTAGCCGTCCAAACCCTTCGACTCTGCGTAAACTGGGGCAAAGATGTCGCAAGCGTTGCGGATATCTTCAAATACCAGAGATTCGTAAATCTCCATTACAGATTTGCCCGCCCGGATGCCCGCTTCGATATCCGCGTCGTAAATCACATTACCCGCGATCGCTTTCTCAAAAATAGCCGGATTAGATGTAATCCCGCGCAGTCCCCTACTTTCAATCATCTGTTTGAGTTCGCCGGACTCGATCAGATCGCGAGTCAAATTGTCCATCCAGATACTTTGGCCAATTTCTTTGATTTCTAACAGGTGATTCGTTGGTGTTGCTGTCATTACTGTAACTCCTACAATTTGATAGCTGTTAATTGGAACTTGGAAATTGGGAATTGAAAATTGAAAATTGGCAATGGGAAATTGGTAATTGGGAGTCGAAAGTTATAAGTTAAAACCCTTTTCCTGACATCCGTTACATCCGTTGCCGAACTTCACTCTTGGACAGTTCTAGGATTGCGCGCTCGATCTTGAATAAAAGACTCGACCATCGCTACATTTTCTTTACTGCCGATAATCAAGGGCGATCGCTCGTGCAGTTTGGTCGGCACAACGTCTAAAATGTCTTGAACTCCCGTACTTGCCCGCCCGCCGGCTTGCTCCATCAAAAACGCCAAGGGAGCCGATTCGTAGAGCAAACGCAATTTGCCTTCCGGTTTTTTCACCGTTCCGGGGTACAAAAACACGCCTCCCTGGAACAAAATCCGGTGGAAATCTCCCACCAAAGCCCCGCCGTACCGGGCGCTGTAGCCTTCGCTGCGGTGTACGTAGCGAATGTAGTCTCTCAAAGATTCCTCCCACTGCCAGAAGTTGCCTTCATTAACGCTGTAAATCGGGCCGCGATCGGGAACCTTAATGTTTTCGTTAGCTAGAATAAACTCGCCCAAACTGGGATCGAGGGTAAAGGAATGAACGCCCTGACCGATCGAATAAACCAGCATGGTACTCGGGCCGTAGAGCACATAACCAGCGGCAATTTGTTTGTGTCCATGTTGCAGCAAGTCGGAAGCAGAACCATCTGCATCGTCCCCCTCTTGCTTGCGGATGCTGAATATGGAGCCTACATTGAGATTGATGTCAAGATTGGAAGAACCGTCTATGGGATCGTAGAGCAGACTGTAACGCCCGATCGGACAATTTTCGGGAATGTAGTAGGGTTTTTCCATTTCCTCCGAAGCCAAGCGGCAGACAAGTCCGCTTTGCTGGAATACCGAGATAAAGACTTCATTGGCATAGATATCCATCTTTTTGACGGATTCTCCCTGCACGTTCGTAGCCCCTGTAAACCCCAAGGCATCTGCCATTAATCCGGCTCTGCTGAGCCGCCTCGCGATCAGCTTGGCCGCCAGCCCGATGCGATTCATCAGGGCACTGAGATCCTGAGCATCTGCTGAAAAGCTGTGAAGTTGCTGGAGTACGTGACGAGATAGGGTTGTGCAATCGCGGTCTAAGGCTTGCACCTGATCTGTCGGGCCCAGGCGGGTTTCCCCTGTCGGCGCGTTTACCATGATTTTGATGTCCTCCCTGTCTTGCTGCTCTGGATTTGGGTTCGATGGAGTCCTTGACACTTGCCCCTGAATCGGCTACGAGACCGATCGTCCCCCAACTTCTATCTTAGGGAGGGTTTTGCCAAAGGGCGTCGAACTTTAGGTGAATTTTAGATCCCCACCGAAAATTGAGGAGTTCGATCGACTGTTGAGTCGGGAATTGTATCCAAAATTACTACTTTTTTTGATTAACCGCAGAGGACGCAGAGGGCGCTGAGAGAAAAAGTGGCGATAGAGAAGCCTACGAACGTTGGCTAGCATCTCAAAAAGACCGACAACTTCCTTTGCGCGAAGAAGATGTAGAACCTATTGTTAATTTGCCGGAATTGCTTGCAGGCATTTACGATCGCGTCGGCTATGATTATCGGCTCGATTACGATCAATATCCCGTACGTAAATTTTCGCCAAAGGTGATATGACACTCCACAATTCTGGGTAAGTTATCCATAGAAATACGGTAATTGAAATTTAAGCAAATATACAGAGTCAGTCATTGACTTTTCTATTGACTTGTTTGAAATATACTCAAACACTCAACTTACCTTGCATAAATTTTTCAAGACTTGGGTTACAAAAACCCAAATATAAAATGTTTCTTGGTACTCATTACCCCAGAATAATGCTATGGATATTATTCCAGAAATTTCCCATAACTTAGTCAAACACTATCACATTAAAGCTCCACTCGGAGAAGGCGGTAGTAGCACAACTTACGAAGCCATTGACCTCAAAACCAATCAGCGAGTCGCACTCAAAGCTTTGTCTTTACAGAAGATGAATGACTGGAAAGTCCTGGAACTATTTGAAAGAGAAGCCAATGTTTTATCAAAATTGAATCATCCGGGAATTCCGCGTTATTTGGATTATTTTTATGTCGATACTCCCGATAACCGTTGTTTTTATATAGTACAAGAACTGGCCCAAGGGCAATCTCTAGCAAGTTTAGTCGAAAGTGACTGGCACGCTAGCGAAGCCGAAATTCAACGCATTGCCACACAAATTTTGGAGATTTTAGTTTATCTCCATTCACAAACACCACCTGTTATCCACCGGGATATTAAACCCGAAAATATTGTTTTCAAATCCCCCATCAATTCCCACCAACCAAAAGATTGGGAAGTTTGCTTAGTAGATTTTGGAGCCGTGCAAAACACTTATAACAATACTTTAATGCGAGGAAGTACCGTAGTTGGAACCTATGGTTATATGGCTCCAGAACAATTTCTCGGACAAGCCGTACCTGCAACAGATTTATATGGTTTAGGAGCGACGTTGTTGTATTTACTAACCCACCGTTCCCCCGCCGAATTACCAACAAATATACTAGAGAAAGATTTTCGCTCTCAAATTCAGATTTCTTCAGCATTTGCCGATTGGTTAGGAAAAACGATCGCGCCAGATTTAGAAAACCGCTTTCGATCGGCTAAAGAAGCGCTTGAATCTCTTCGCAATCCTCGAATAGTTAACGTTAAATCCAATCCGACGCAATGGAAAAAGCGCCTCAAAATAGGAATTGCTGCTATCGCTACTGTTGCTGTTTTCAATCACTTTAAATATCCCATCCTCAACCGGATTGGATTTACCCCCAATGCAGTTGTCCAGGCTGTTGAACGGGGAGATACTAAAACTGTTAGGCATTATCTGGATCTTGGCATTAATGCTAATAGCAGGGTAAATAATCAGAATTTACTACACTTTGCTGGGTCAAAAGAGGTGGCAGAATTGTTAATTGCCAAAGGTGCAGATGTCAACGCTAAGAGTGCATATGGCTGGACCCCATTACACATGGCTGCTGTGTACGATCACATAAAAGTGGCACAGACGCTAATTGCTAAAGGTGCAGATATTAACGCCTGGGGAGAAGATCAATTTGGGGCGTGTAATAGTATATGTACAACTCCTCTGTTCTGGGCCCGATCGCCTGAAATGGCAAAGTTGCTGATTGCTAAAGGTGCGGATGTCAATGCCAAAAACAAAAATGGCTTGACTCCTCTACATAGGGCGCGATCGAAGGCGATCGCACAAATACTACTCTCTGCGGGCGCAAAAATTAACATCAAAGAAGAAAATGCCCGAAATGGCAAGAGTAGAACTTTATTACATAATGCAGCCCAAATAGGTTTTAAGGAGTTGGTACAACAGCTAATTAAAGACGGTGCAAATGTTGCGATTCGGGATGGTATAAAAAGAACTCCACTGCACTATGCAACCACAAAAGAAGTTGCTGCTTTGCTAATGCTGGATATCAACGCTATAGACCAATCTGGAGATACTCCGTTACACCTAGCTGTCGATCGAGGATCTCAAGATATCGCTGAACTGCTAATTGCTAATGGCGCCAGGGTTAACGTTAGAAATGCGAAGGGTCAAACTCCATTGTATCGAGCGATCGCGATCGGACACAATGAGATTGCTGCACTGCTAATTAACAACGGTACAGATGTCAATAATATAGATGGATCTGGCACAACTCCACTGCACAAAGCCGCACATTATGGCACGGTAAAAATCTTAAAATTGCTGATTGCTAAAGGTGCAGAAATTAATATCCAGGATAATCAAAGAAAAACTCCACTGGATATCGCCGTAGACCTGAAACTTCAGGATACAGTGGCGCGGCTAATTAGTAAAAACCCAGATGTTAATAGTGAAGACAAAGAAGGCAGAACTTTACTGCATATCGCTGTCGATTTCAAACTTGAGGATGTAGCCAAAAAACTCATTGCCAAAGGTGCATTCGTTAATGCCAAAAATAACTTGCTTCAAACTCCCCTGCATCTTGCTGTTGCTCAAGGCTCTCAAGATATCGCTGAACAGCTAATTGCTAATGGCGCAAGGGTTAACGCTAGAAATGCGAACGGTCAAACTCCATTGTATCAAGCGATCGCGATCGGACACAATGATATTGCTGCACTGCTAATTAACAACGGTGCAGATGTTAATAATATAGATGTATCTGGCACAACTCCACTCCACCAAGCCGCACATTATGGCACTGTAGAAATCTTAAAAATGCTGATTGCTAAAGGTGCAAAAATTGACGCTACAAACTCTTATGGCGATACGCCGCTAAAGATAGCAGAAACCGACTCGAATCCCAACCGAGAAGCAGCAGCCGAAATACTTAGATCTCACGGCGCAACAAACTAATTATCCAAAATAAACCCAGGCACAAAAATATGGAAACACTACAACAATCGGAAAAAATTTTTGCTGAAAGATATCGCATAATCGGCAAATTAGGACAGGGTGGAGTTGGAATCACCTATGCTGCTGTAGATTTACACAGCAATCAAAAAGTTGCACTCAAAGCTTTATCCCTGCGCCTGACAACTGAATGGAAGAAAATCGAGTTATTTGAACGAGAAGCAAAAACTTTATCGGGATTGAATCATCCGGGAATTCCTCGCTACATTGACTACTTTCAAGTGGATACTTCCCAAGATCGTTGTTTTTATATCGCCCAACAACTCGCACCGGGAAAATCTCTCGCACAGTGGATAGAAAATGGCTGGAAACCAAATGAAGCTCAAGTTCGTCATATCGCCTATCAATTGCTAGAAATTCTAGCTTATCTGCAATCGCTGTTACCTCCTGCAATCCACCGAGATATTAAACCCCAAAATATTATTCTGCAAAAAAATGGGCGAGTCTTCCTAGTTGATTTTGGCGCAGTTCAAAATACTTACCATCATACCGTTACTGGAGGCAGTACCGTTGTCGGGACCTACGGTTACATGGCACCAGAACAATTCCGAGGAAAAGCTGTATTATCAACAGATTTGTATGGATTAGGAACAACGCTGCTTTTCCTGTTAACCCAGAAATTTCCATCGGATTTACCCAGACAAAAGCTGAAGGTAAAATTCCGCGATCGCGTCTCTATTTCTCCAGAGTTTGCCGACTGGTTAGAGAAGATAAGTGAAGCCGCAATTGAAGATCGATTTCACTCAGCAAAAGATGCTTTATCAGCGCTGCGAGGGGAACAGCAAAGCGGGATTAATCCCGAAAAAACGTTTAAGCGATCGCCCCAATCCCGAATTACTTTAATTGACGCTAAACGGTGGTTATTCATCAAGATACACCCCGATCGCTCACCTAGCAAAATCAAAGGGTTTTTCCAATTCATTCATCTGAGTTATAAAGTTTTACTTCCCTTCTTTTTGATTCTGTTATTTTTTGATTTAATCGTATGGTTAATTGGCGGACCGATATACTCGATAGTTAGCTTGTTTAAATACACTTTAGCCTACTCGCTAGGTAAATCATTTCATCTGTTTGTATTTATATCAAGCAAACCTGTAATAATATTTACCGTATTTTATGCTTTGATGTTCTTGTGTAGGTGCTTGTGTAGGATTGCTTCTTGTCTATTTACTAGACCAATTCAAATCCGTCCTCAAGATATCCAGCGGGTAAAGTTGAGCGTAATTCATCTGCCATTGCTCAAAAAATCGATGACTTTTTGCCGGATTCGCACCAAGTCGCGTAACTATTGTTTTGGCTTATTTTTGCCGCAAGCTGAGAAAGAATGGTTGGTAGGGGAATTGAATGATTGTTTAAGTAAACTAAAATAAATCATTTTTGATATCCACAGAGTTGATAAAAAAAACCGTTTTTTTTCTGAGTACGTGGATTAAATAAATGCGGAATTATAGAAAATTTTATGTACTAATTTAGGCAATAATAATCATCAAAAAATCCTGGATAGGGCATGAGAATAAAACTATAAAGAATCTCGATATTGATGAAATAGGACTGCAAAAGGGGAAGGCGATCGCACTTCTTGAATACGTAGCTAAAAAATTAGTTGAGAGTCGCGATCGCCTTTTCGATTGGTTATGCTTGACTCAGGGTGCTCCTTTCGGCCAATTGACTGACCAACAAAAATAAAGATGTTTGTGCTTAAATACCGTCAAGGCAAGAAATATCTCGCCCTGAGTGGGGTAGTGTCCTTAAGCTCCAGTATCTCCTAAGCGTGAAGGTTCGATTGATGAGTATTTCTACTCGAAATAAAAAAACTATCCTGTTTTTGGCAGCCAACCCCAAAAATACCACCCCTGTGGACTTACAGAAAGAGGCGAAGGAAATTGCAGAGGGGTTGCAACGCTCTAAAAAGGCCGACAAGTTCCAACTTGAGCAACAGTGGGCGGTGACACCCAGAGAAATGCAGCGAGCCGTATTAGATTATAAACCAGAGATTGTGCATTTCTCAGGGCATGGTGCAGGAGAAGGCGGTTTAGCCCTAGAAGATGGCATGGGGCAGATTAAGCTGGTAAATGCCAAAGCTTTGGCAGCTTTGTTTGAGGCGTTTAATGAGTACGTGGAGTGCGTCATACTCAACGCTTGCTATTCAGAAATGCAAGCGTCTGCGATCGCACGTCACATTCCCTACGTGATCGGCATGAAGCAAGCGGTGGGAGATAACGCCGCACGAGAATTTGCAGTAGGTTTTTACGATACCTTGGCGGCGGGGGAGTCGATCGAATTTGCCTACAAGTTGGGTTGCGTTAGCATCAGCATGGCTGGTATTCCCGAAGAACTTACTCCGGTATTAAAGAAAAAGTCGGATTTTTCTGAGTTGGATGCTGCAGATCGATCGCGCGATGCTTCTGTTAGCGATATCGTTGAGGAATCTTTGCCGGCGGTGGAAAATCCGCGATCGATCGCCGCACCTCCCGTTTCTCTTCTCAATTTAGATAACCCAGAAGGTTCAGTTAGTTTAGATTCACCCCTATATATCGATCGGCCTCCCATTGAATCTGACTGCTACCAAACTATTGTTAAGCCCGGAGCTTTAATCCGAATCAAAGCCCCCCGGCAAATGGGAAAAACTTCCTTATTGCAGCGAATTTTATACAACGCCAAGGAACAGGGATATCAAACAGCTTATTTAAACTTTCAATGGGCTGATGGCAGTTTTCTCACCCATCTTGATGAGTTGTTGCAGTGGTTTTGTGGTGAAATTACCAATGAATTAAATTTAGAAGATAGGTTAGGAGAATATTGGAAAGGCGTTCTCGGCAGTAAAAATAAAAGCACGAAGTATTTCCAACGCTATCTACTATCTAACAGCGATCAGCCTGTTGTTTTAGGGTTAGATGAAGTCGATCGCATTTTTGAGCATTCCGAAATAGCCACCGACTTCTTTGGATTATTACGAGCTTGGCACGAACGGGGCAAAAATGAGGAAATTTGGAAAAAGCTGAGGTTGGTCATTTCTCACTCTCAAGAAGTTTATATTCCTCTCAATATTAATCAGTCGCCATTTAACGTGGGATTGCCCATAGAATTACCTGAACTCAATCAGAGACAGGTAACAGATTTAGTGAATCGACACCAATTAAATTGGTCAAATCAAGAGATTTGTGACCTGATGGAAATGGTGGGCGGTCATCCTTATTTAGTGCGAGTTGCTCTCTACCAAATTGCCAGAGGGAGAATTAGCTTAGATAGCTTGCTAAAAGTCGCTCCTACTGAAGAAGGCCCTTACTACGATCATTTACGACGGCATTTAGTTAACTTGGAACAAGATGCAGAACTAGCAGCAACAATTAGACAAGTCATTAACAGCGAACAACCTGTAGAAATTAATACCGGAGAGGCTTTTAAATTGCGAAGCATGGGGTTGATCAAATTTCAGGGAAATGCTGTTATGCCATTGTGTGGTTTGTATCGTCAATATTTTAGCCATCGCCTAGCCTCTCCCCAACCGAATATGACTGCTGGGCAACAAACGAATAGCCAATCAAGTTTGGAGCTAGAGAGTAATTTAGGAACTATAATTTTCTCCGATGTTGTTAATTCCACCGCTTTATCAGTTGCCAACCAAAAGCTGACACTAGAATTAGTGAATCGAGATTTCAACATCATCCGAGGCATCTGCGCTAAACATCAAGGCAAAGTCCTTAAAGAAATGGGCGATGGTTTATTAATTTTCTTTCCAGAAAGTGCCGTAAAAGCAGTAGCCTGTGCGCTAGCAATACAGCGAAGTCTCGCCGAAGCTGCTACAACCTTACCTGCGAGCCATGTCCTGCAACACCGGATTGGTATTCACTTGGGGGAAATATTCTTTCTTAATAATGATATCAGGGGGGCTGGTGTAAATTTAGCGGCTCGTTTAGAAGGGAAAGCAGAGCCAGGAGGAATCTGTATTTCTGAAACAGTTTATCAAGTCGTTAAAACCCACTCACCTTTAAATGTAATTGACTTAGGTATGCAACAGTTAAAGGGAATTACTGAACCTGTACGGCTGTACAAATTGATTTCTTGATTCTCTGATTTTCCACCTATAAATTAACAATGACCTATGAAGGATTATCAATACCAAGTTGGGGGTAGCCTGCCTGCAAACGCCCCAACTTATGTCACTAGAAAGGCGGATGAAGAACTTTATCAAGCTTTAAAAGCTGGAGAATTTTGCTATGTTCTTAATTCCCGACAAATGGGAAAATCATCCCTGCGAGTGCGGACAATGCAGCGGTTACAAGCAGAGGGAATTGCCTGTAGTAGCATTGATATCACAGAAATTGGCACCTCAGACATTACGCCAGAAGAGTGGTATGCAGGCGTGATTGATAGCATCGTCAGCCGATTAGATTTGTATGACGTTTTTGATTTAGATGAATGGTGGGAGCAGAACAGCTTACTATCGAATGTTAAACGATTCAGTAAATTTTTTGAAGAAGTATTACTCAAGATAATCTCAGAAAATATAGTAATTTTTGTCGATGAGTCTGACAGTTTACTCAGCTTAAATTTTAAAATAGAAGATTTTTTTGCTGTGATTCGTGATTGCTATAATAATCGAGCTGATAAACCCGACTATCGTCGATTAACATTTACGATGTTAGGGGTAGCTACTCCCTCAGATTTAATTCAAGACAAGCGACGCACTCCGTTTAATATTGGTCGAGGAATAGAGTTAACGGGGTTTCAATTAGCAGAAGCCCAACCTTTAGCAGTGGGGTTAGAAACTCAAGCGGAAAATTCTCAAGCTGTGTTAGAAGCAGTATTATATTGGACGGGCGGACAGCCATTTTTAACACAAAAGCTTTGTAAACTAATGCTCGGTAGTGCTAATAATATACCCATTTCAAATCCCGCTGACTGGGTAGAAAGTTTAGTCCAAGAAAAGGTGATTGATAATTGGGAAGCACAGGATGAACCAGAACATTTAAAAACGATTAGAGGACGCATTTTACGCAGCGAACAGCGTGCCAGTCGGTTATTGGGACTCTATCAGCAAATTTTGCAGCACAATGAAATAGCGACTGATGATACTCCCGAACAAATGGAACTGCGATTAACTGGGTTGGTGGTTAAGCAGTCTGGCAAACTTAAAGTTTATAACCCAATTTATCAATCGGTTTTTAACCTGGATTGGGTGGAAAAACAATTAGCGGAGCTCCGCCCTTACAGCGAAAGTTTTAAAGTTTGGATAGAGTCTAATTGCCAAGATGAATCGCGACTTTTGCGGGGTCAAGCCTTGCACGATGCTCAAACTTGGGCAGCAGATAAAAGTTTGAGTGATTTGGATTATCAGTTTTTAAATGCCAGCCGGGAAGTCCAACAACGGGAAGTTGAACGAGAGTTAGAAGCACAAAAACAAGCGAATAAAATTTTGACTCAAGCCAATCAGACGCTAATTAAAGCAGACCAATTAGCCACGTATAAAGTCACTCAAGCCCAGAATTTAGCAAATGTAATCCAGGAAACTGCTTTTTCTAATGAATCATTTCGTTCAGGACAGACATTCCAAGCACTGTTGGAAGCATTAAAGGCAGGGCAAGCATTCAAACAGCTAGATTCTTCATCCGAGACGACAAAACATATTAGAGGACGAGTGATAGCTGTGCTGCAACAAGCAGTGTCCGCAGTAAAAGAGCGCAATCATTTGGAAGGGCATAGCAATTCTGTAAATAGCGTTGCCTTGAGTCCAGATGGCAAGACATTGGCTTCTGCAAGCAGTGACAACACCATCAAACTGTGGCACCTAGAAAGCCAAAAACCCATCGCTACCCTCACCGGGCATAGCAATTCTGTTAATAGCGTCGCCTTGAGTCCAGATGGCAAGACATTGGCTTCTGCAAGCAGTGACAAAACCATCAAACTGTGGCACCTAGAAAGCCAAAAACCCATCGCTACCCTCACCGGGCATAGCAATTCTGTCTGGAGTATCGCCTTTAGTCCAGATGGCAAGACATTGGCTTCTGCAAGCAGTGACAACACCATCAAAGTGTGGCACCTGGAAAGCCAAAAACCCATCGCTACCCTTGCCGGGCATAGCAATTCTGTTAATAGCGTCGCCTTTAGTCCAGATGGCAAGACATTGGCTTCTGCAAGCAGCGATAAGACGATTAAACTGTGGCACCTGGAAAGCCAAAAACCCATCGTTACCCACACCGGGCATAGCAATCCGGTGTGGAGCGTCGCCTTTAGTCGAGATGGCAAGACATTGGCTTCTGCAAGCCGTGACAACACCATCAAACTGTGGCACCTGGAAAGCCAAAAATCCATCGCTATCCTCACCGGGCATAGCAATTCGGTCTATAGCGTCGCCTTTAGTCGAGATGGCAAGACATTGGCTTCTGCAAGCAGTGACAACACCATCAAACTGTGGCACCTGGAAAGCCAAAAACCCATCGCTACCCTCACCGGGCATATCAATGAGGTAAATAGCGTCGCCTTAAGTCCAGATGGCAAGACATTGGCTTCTGCAAGCCGTGACAACACCATCAAACTGTGGCATCTGGAAAGTCAAAAACCCACCGCTACCCTCACCGGGCATAGCAATCCGGTCTATAGCGTCGCCTTTAGTCCAGATGGCAAGACATTGGCTTCTGCAAGCAGTGACAAAACCATCAAACTGTGGCACCTGCAAACCCAAAAACCCCTCGCTACCCTCACCGGGCATAGCAATTCGGTCTATAGCGTCGCTTTGAGTCCAGATGGCAAGACATTGGCTTCTGCAAGCTTTGACAAAACCATCAAACTGTGGAATCTGGAAAGCCAAGAACCCCTCGCTACCCTCACCGGGCATAGCAATCCGGTCTATAGCGTCGCCTTTAGTCGAGATGGCAAGACATTGGCTTCTACAAGTGACGACAAGACGATCAAACTGTGGAATCTGGAAAGCCAAAAACCCATCGCTACCCTCACCGGGCA